>NZ_QUEV01000009.1:0-133066 GCF_003478225.1 Clostridium sp. AM54-37XD | reverse complement strand
TCGCAGGGATTATAACAACTTTCCTATGCGTCCATTAGGATGGAAATCTCCAAATCAGGTACTAAAGGATTATCTGGCATCTGTGTAACATATGTTTGACAAACCTACAAGAAGTTTTCATAAACATGTGTTCTTTTATTTATCATAAAAAAACAACTGTGAAAATCTCTCAACTCACAGTTGTCCTTTGAAACAAAATTATTGCCTGCTCTCATACACCTCCCACAATCTCTCCTGCTCCGCGCCAATCCTCAATATCTCCTGCAAATCCCTAGCCATAGCCTCAACATTAGCATCCATCTGTTCTACTGTTCCTGTCCTGTTACCAGCCTTAATCTCCCACTGGATTGTTTCTTTGCTATAATATTCCCTAGTCTCCACATTCATATATTCATACACCGAATATGAATATCCATTGCTTTTCTCTATGAATACCGGAGCTACTTTACCCTTAGAAGTTTTCCACCTCATAAGCCTTGGAAACCAGCATAATCCTTCTTTTATCAGTTCTTTAAATGTCTCCAGCAGCTTTCCTATTTCATAAAATATTCCTCTGAACGAGTTTCCTGCTTCTATAATCTTATCTGCTTCAACATGATTAGCATATTCTTCTATTGTCGGAGCGAATAATCTGAATGATGATACAAATGCATTGATCTTACCAAGCAATTCTACTGCTTCATTTGCCTTGTCCGTCACGCTTGCAATCTCTTGTCTTACCGATTGAAGTTCTGAACGCTTTTCATTAAGTCCCTTAGTCTGTCTACGCTCCAATTCCCTATAAGCAATTTGTGAAGCAAACAACTTAATATCCGCATCATTCACCTGTTCCTGTATCTGTTCCAAATGCTCCGTTTCCTGTGCTACTTTATATTCCGCAACTGTCAAATCATGATTGCGACCTTTCGACTTTTCTTTTATCTGTTTCCAAAACCAGTCATTCACTTCTTTATTCGCTACCTCCCTTAGCTCGTCCTGCAACACTTGCGAAAGCACTTCTTTTGTAAACACTTTCCTCTTTGATACCTGCTTGCTAAGTCCCTTTTTATATCCATCTGCTACTGGAACTCCCACTATATGCATATGAGGACTATCCTCGTCAAGATGAACTACTGCATTTGCCACAACAAATTGTGGAAGTTTCTTTATTAGTTCACCCAATATTATCTCATACGATAGCTTTATATATGACTTCATATCATCATACTGTTTCCAGAACTCCCTGTCACCTATCTGAATGATTATCTCTACCGCCATATCCTGCTCCTTACCAGCGACATGTTCAAAATAATCTTCTATCCGTCGGTCAGGTCGTGTCTGCTTTTTATTATATTCTTCTAATGCCTCATCGAATTCTTTGTGATATGTGTATCACTTCTGACCGCTGCCGGAGTTGATGAAAGAATCATTAGAAAAATAGTTGGTCACAAAGGACAGGGTGTAACAGAAATTGTGTATACCCATATTGACCTTCCATCTAAACTGGAAGCAATCAACTTGATATGAACGAAGGTGATCTGAATGAATAGAACGAAATACAAGAACCAGTTCAATGCAGACCATTATGAAAGAATCAATTTTTCAGTTCCAAAGGGAATGAAACAGGTCATCAAAGACCTTGCAGCGGGCAAAGGAATGTCCATGAATAAATATTTCCTGTTTTTGGTAAATAAAGATCAGGAAAGTATATTTGATAATATGCAGCTTGCAGAAAAATCCAGAGAAAAGATTTTGACCATCAAAGGGAACACCCATGATGGATATGATGTCATATTCAAAGATGGAAGAACAGTTCATTGCAAGACAAAACTGGACATCAGAAAATGTCTTGCACAAGACAACAAAAGTCTTGCACAAGACACCTTGTAGAGTGTTACTAGTGTGTTACTAGTACGTTACTAGTAATTAATTTCTGATGTGTTTTAGGGGTGTTTCTGCTCCTATACAAAATAAAGAAAGCCCGCAGAAATACTTGATTCCTGCGGGTTCTTGAAATATTGAATATAATTGTTCCTTATCTCTTTGAGAACTGTGGAGCACGACGAGCTGCCTTTAAGCCGTACTTCTTTCTTTCCTTCATACGAGGATCTCTTGTAAGGTATCCGGCCTTCTTGAGGATTGGTCTGTATTCTTCTGAATCAGCCTCAAGTAATGCTCTTGAAATACCATGTCTGATAGCACCGGCCTGACCTGTGAAGCCGCCGCCCTTTACGTTAACCATAACGTCGAACTTACCATCTGTACCTGTAGCAACTAATGGCTGCTTAACGATAACTTTCAGTGTATCAAGTCCGAAGTACTCGTCCATATCTTTCTTGTTGATTGTGATCTTACCAGTACCTGGAGCGATATAAACTCTGGCGATACTGCTTTTTCTTCTTCCTGTTCCATAGAACTTAGTTGTTTTAGCCATTGATGATATCCTCCTTCTTAGTACTTAATCTCTAAAACTTCTGGCTTCTGAGCCTGCTGCTTATGATCAGGTCCAGCGTATACATAAAGCTTTGTAATCATGTCTCTTCCAAGTGGTCCCTTTGGAAGCATTCCCTTAACTGCTAAACGGATAACATCCTCTGGCTTCTTAGCCATCTTCTCTTTTAATGTAGTCTCTTTCATTCCGCCTACATAATCTGAGTGGTTGTAGTAGATCTTCTGATCCATCTTCTTACCAGTAACCTTGATCTTGTCTGCGTTTACTACTATTACATAATCACCTGTATCGATATGTGGTGTAAATGTTGGCTTATTCTTTCCTCTTAAAATGCTTGCTATCTCTGATGATAAGCGTCCTAAAGTATGTCCTGTAGCGTCAACTACATACCACTTTCTTTCTATTGTTGATGGGCTTGCCATAAAGCTCTTCATCGTGGTACCTCCTAAATTATTTTCTAAAATATTAATATGGTATATCCTCAAATACGTTGTTTACCGGGGCATTGGTTCACACCGTATCTTTAAACTTCACACATTTGGACATTATACAATACTCATCCGTGTGTGTCAATAAACTTTCTTTATTTTTTCAGGCGTTTTTCTTTATTTTTCAGCATTCATCTGCCATTTCGCATTCAAATATGCTATCTGCGTCTGACCGCAAATCTTCCGTTCAGACCACGGCGGTATTTCATCATGAGAATTCTTTTGACAGATGCATTGATCCGTTTTTTCGATATCCGTTTTGTCTTGTAAGCCCGAAGCAATGCCTGATATGTTTCTTTATAATGCTCCGTGCAGAGAAGATCGTCTCCTGCCTGAACTGCTCTGACAGCACTCTCACCCTCACTTCCGGTAAAGCTCCGTACTCCTGCCATCGACAACGAATCCGTAACGATCACACCTTTAAATCCCATTGTATTTCTAATGTATTTGTTTACCTTCGGTGATATAGATGCCGGATTTTTAGAATCAAAACAATGTACAATATTATGGCTTACCATAATCATATCACATCCCGACCGGATTCCCGCCTGAAATGGCTTCAGATCACGTTTTTTAAAACTGTTATAACTTCGGTAATCATGAATCAGATTCGTATGCGTATCTCCATTATTTCCATAGCCCGGAAAATGTTTTAATGAGCTGATCATATCCTCCTGTTTCATGTTATTCACCACAAGATTGATATATCTGGAAGTATCCGCTGCATTTGTAGAAAAACTTCTATTATAAATGAAGTTACCCGAGTCATATGCAACATCAGCAACCGGTGCAAGATTTGTATTGATTCCAAGCTTTTTCAGAAATTTTGCTTTATTCTTCGTGTCTTTTACAATGCCATTCCATCCACCTGCAGAAAAAACCGCTCTCGGTGATGCATATGACGTGGATCGGAACTGGCGGTATCTGGATGCCCTTACAACAGTTCCGCCTTCTTCATCCACTGCAATCAACATCGGAATCTTTGACGCCTTTTGAATTCCATAAATTCTGTTTCGTAATGTATCAGGAGTACTGTTTGCAAAATCTTCCCCAAACAAAACATATCCGCCAAACTGATATTGCTTCTGGATATTTGCTGCATTTTTAGCAGGAGCCTTCACAAGGATCATCTGGGCTATCTTCTCCTCCCAGCTCATTTTCTTCATCCTGTCAGCTACACGTTGTTCTATATATTTGTCATTATCTTCATAATATCTGGCATGTACATCTGTGCCTGTGTCCGTACATATAATAGTCAGACATAAAAGCACACCCATACATATACAAACGATTCTTTTATTCATATCGGATCTCCACCAGTGTCAAGCCTTTCGCAACTGCGGTCGGTCCTGCCTTGCTCCGGTCTCTCGCTTCCAGGATCCCCTTCACCTGTTCAGGCTCCATCAGTCCGGTTCCGACCTGCATCAGAGTTCCTGCAATGATCCTTACCATGTTATATAAGAAACCATTTCCCGTGATCCTGATATGAACCATGTCATCCTCTTTCGTCACATTTACTGCATATATCGTCCGAACCGTCGTCTGTACTTGTGCGCCTGCCGAACAGAAGCTCTTAAAATCATGCTCACCAACCAGATAAGCAGCCGCCTGATTCATCCGCTCTATATCCATCGGATAATAGCAAAATGCCGCATATAACCGTTTTGACGGCAATTCAAACCGCCGATTCAATATATTATATTCATAAGTTTTCACTGTATCTGCATACCTTGGATGAAAGTCCGCATCCACCTCGCAGGATTCCTGAATCCGGATATCCTCCGGAAGCCGCTGATTTAATGCAAAGGAAAACTTATCCCCCGGTATCCGGGATTCAGTGTCAAATACTGCCACATTTCCACAGGCATGTACACCAGCATCTGTCCTGCTGGCTCCGATCACCTTGATATCTTCCTGCACCAGTTCGCTGATCGTCCGGTTTAGCACTTCCTCTATCGTTATTCCATTGTCCTGTACCTGCCAGCCATGATAGTTCGTACCATCATAGGCTACTATTAATTTTACTCGTTTCATTTTCCCGGTTTCCTGTTATAAAAATATCTTCATCAAAATCAATCCTACCACATATACCACCAGCAGACCATATGCAAATGCATCTTTTTTACTATATCTCAACGGTTTCATGCTGGTACGGCATTCGCTTCCGTGATAACATCTGGCGTCCATCGCATATGCCAGATCGGTTGCACGTCGGATCGCAGATGCAAATAACGGAATAAATATCTGGGTATAACTTCGTATCCGTTTGAAAATATTTCCATTTTCAAAATCGGCTCCACGCGAAAGCTGTGCTTTCATAATTTTGTCCAGTTCTTCCATAAGGGTCGGAATAAATCGAAGCGTGATTGAAAGCATCAATGCCATATCCGATACCGGAACACGAAAGATCTTCAGAAATCCAAACAGTTTCTCTAAACCTGCCGTGAGTGCCAATGGAAGCGTTGTATATGTCATGATCGATGAACCAATGATCAGATACACGAAACGAAATACTACAATTCCGGTCGTCTTTAAGCTGCCGGTCGTGATATGAAATCTCCAGATGCTGACCAGAACCCTTCCGTCACCATTAAACAGACTGAAAAATGCTGTAAATAATATAAATGCCAAGACAACCTTAAGTCCCCGGCAGATAAAAGATAACGGGACACGGCTTAATGCTACATACACAATAAGAAATGCTGTTGCAGCAAGAAAAGTCCACAAATCCCTGCACCAGAAGATCGTAACCGCATATACGATCGTGAGCACCAGTTTTGTTCTGGCATCCAGCTCGTGAATCGGTGATCTGGTATTATAATATTGTCCGATCGTAATGTCTCTTACCATGCTTCTTTCCTCTATATTATCTGATAACTATCCACTTTCTCATGCTGTGTTCATGTTTTTGAAATGTCACCATCAATCTCTATAGCTTCATTAATTTTATATCTCTTCTTATATATTCTTTAGCCCACTAAGTTCCTCAATCACGCCCGCCATGCTTCTTGCTGTGAGTCTTATCTCCGGCAGTAATGCCTCCCTGAACATCGCCATTTCCGGCATCTCCAAGCCCAGTTTTTCTACCATCTCCGGCGTTCCAAATGCCTGCTCTACAGCTCCATCATAGACCAGCTTTCCCTGTCCCATAACCAGAATACGATCTGCAATCTCATACACATCCTTCATGTCGTGTGATACGAAGATCACAGTTATATTCCGTTCTTCATGCAGCCTGTGGATCAGTGCAAATAATTCCCGTTTGGATTTCGGGTCCATGCCTGCAACCGGCTCATCGAGAATAAGAATCTCCGGCTTATATGCGAGGATTCCTGCAAGCGCTACTCTCTTCTTCTGTCCGCCTGAAAGGTCAAACGGAGAATATTCAAAATATTCCTCTGATATATTCACAAGTGCCAATGCTTCCCTTGCCGCCTGTTCTGCTTCTGCTTTCGACATGCCGAAGTTCAATGCGCCATACATTACATCCGCTAACACCGTACTTTCAAATAACTGATACTCCGGATACTGAAACACAAATCCAATCTTCTTCCGTAATTCTTTCAGATTCTTCGTCTTTCCTACATCAATTCCATCAACCTTAAGTGTTCCTCCCATCGGACGATAAATACCGTTTAGCATATATAACAGCGTACTTTTTCCAGAACCGGTCTGTCCTGCCACCGCAAGGATCTCTCCTTTTCTGATCTGAAATGACACCTGCTCTACCGCAGGAACCAGTACCGCACCATCCTTATAAGAATACTCCAGATTATCAGCCTCGACCAAGATATCTTTTTTTATCCCGGCATCCAATAACATACCATTGTGTTCTTCTCTATCCATGTTATTTCTATTATCAAGGATATCCTCATGTATTCCATCCTCATTTTTACTTGACGATATATCTTTCTGCGCCGAATTAAAATGTTCTGCTGCTTCTTGTCTGTTTACAAAAGATTTTCCATCACGCAAACATGCCTTTATCCTGTCCGCAGCATCCTGTACCGACAAAAGCCCCTCTTTTCTATCAACCAACGCACTTTTTGCGTCTTCGTCTGAATCTCTGACAAATTTCTTATCATCGGAATAATCTACTTTCAACTCATGCAACAGCTTATATGGCAATAAACTGTCAAGACCAAGCTGCTCTAACTTCTCTACCTGTGGATAAATCTCATATGGTGCGCCAATCAACTCTACATTTCCATCATCCATTACATAGATCTGATCTGCCCGAACCGTTTCCTCCATTCGATGTGTGATCATAATGACCGTGATGCCAAACTCCCGGTTCAAATGATATAAGGTATCAAGTATCTGTCTGCTTCCCACAGGATCGAGCATGGCAGTTGCTTCATCCATAACGATACATTCCGGTGACATGGCCATCACAGATGCGATTGCCAGTCTTTGCTTCTGTCCACCGCTTAGATGTGATACATTTCGTTCCAGATATGCCTCCATCCCTGTCAATCGAAGTACTTCGTTGATTCGCTCCCATATCTCCTCTGCCTGGAAGCCCAGATTTTCCAAACCAAATCCTACATCTTCCGCAACCGTATTTCCTACCATTTGGTTATCCGGATTCTGAAAGATCATCCCGACTGCACGACGGATGGCCAGCAGATCACCTTCCCGGCTCGTATCTAATACATCAGAATCTCCCTGTATCCATACCGTTCCCTGATTTGGTGCATATAAGCCATTCAGGTGTCTGGCAAATGTTGACTTTCCCGAACCGTTACGTCCAAGAACGGCAATGATCTGTCCCTTATGGGCATCAAAATCCATATCCTTCACAGCCCATTTTTCACCTGTAACATTTCCATCCTTGTCCTTGATATTAAATTTATGTCCAAGCTTTCTCACCTGAATAAAACTCATGTACACGCTCCTAGAAATAAAAAAGCTGCCAAATACACATACATGTACCTGACAGCCCTTATGTTTATAATTATACTAACTCAAGAATAACTTCCATTGCAGCATCGCCCTTACGCTGACCGATCTTGATGATTCTTGTGTAACCACCCTTGCGTCCTGCGTACTTTGTACCGTACTCATCGAATAACTTGCTTGTTAAATCAACTTTCTTTGTACCAGCTTTCTTTCCGGCAGCATCTGCAGGAACTTCAACAACCGGATATAATACCTTAAGCATTTCTCTTCTTGCATGAAGTCTTGAAGGCTGATCTTTCTTGATGGTCTTTTCTACTTCATCATATACAGTAACTTTCTTACCATCAACAACTTCCTTCACTCTCTTACCATCTTTATCTTTCTTAGCAACCTTAGCGGTAACGGTAACTTCATCATAGTTATCCTTTTCCTTAACTGCTAATGTGATAAGCTTCTCTGCAATCTTAACAACTTCCTTAGCTCTAGCTTCTGTTGTTCTGATTTTACCATGGTATAATAACTGTGTTACCTGGTTACGAAGTAATGCATTTCTCTGTGCGCTTGCTTTTCCAAGTTTTCTATACATTGCCATTTTATTTATCCTCCTTACCCTTGCGGGTCTTCACTGTGCTTACTATTATTCGGCTTGAGTGGTAAAAAGTATTATTCCTCACTGTCATTCAGTGATAAGCCTAATTCTTTCAGCTTAGCTAATACTTCATCTAATGACTTACGACCGAGGTTACGAACTTTCATCATATCCTCCGGGGTCTTATTGATCAATTCTTCAACTGTATTGATACCGGCTCTCTTTAAGCAGTTGTATGAACGAACTGATAATTCAAGCTCATCAATATTCATTTCCAGAACCTTTTCCTTCTCATCTGTTACGCTCTCAACCATTACATCAACGGATTTTGCGTTCTCAGACAGATCAACGAACAGGTTCAAATGTTCTACAAGGACTCTTGCAGCGAGGCTGACAGCCTCATCCGGTGCGATAGCACCATTTGTAAATACATCAAGTGTCAGCTTATCATAATCTGTAACCTGACCAACACGAGTATTCTGAACTGTAAGATTAACTCTCTCAACCGGTGTATATATAGAATCAATAGCGATGACATCAATCGGTGCATCTGCTTCTTTATTCTTATCAGAACCAACGTAGCCTCTGCCGTTGCCGATGGTGAGTTCCATCTCAAGTCTTGCATCCGGGCCACTAAGATTTGCAATTACAAGATCAGGATTGATGATCTCGATATCGCCGTCTACATGAATATCGGATGCTCTGACAACACAATCACCAGCTACATCGATATAAGCCTGCTTCGGCTCATTTGTTAATGAATTGTTCTTTATTACTAAAGACTTGATATTCATAACGATCTCAGTTACATCTTCCTTTACTCCGGGAATAGAACTGAACTCATGTAAAACACCTTTAATCTTAACGTGTGTTACTGCTGTACCAGGTAATGAAGAAAGCATAATTCTTCTTAATGAATTACCAAGGGTTGTACCATAGCCTCTCTCTAAAGGCTCTACTACAAACTTACCATACTTGTTATCATCTGAAATCTCAACTATCTCAATTTTTGGTTTCTCAAACTCAAACATTTAAGCCCCTCCTTTATGGGTAATTAACTGGTATACTCCAACTTTGCAAATATCATAAATATATTCTGCATCCAGACATCCACACGGGTAAACCCCGGATGGATGTACGGATGATCATATTTATTCTTATTACTTGGAATATAACTCGACAATAAGGGTCTCGTTTACAGGAACATCGATCTGCTCTCTGTTTGGCTTCTCAACTACTTCTCCACAAAGGTTTTCTCTGTCAGCGGTTAACCAACCTGGAACTAAATGTCCTTCTGTTGCAGCAATGATATCCTTATATCTCTGTAAGGATTTGCTCTTCTCTCTGATCTCGATCTTGTCTCCGGCCTTTACCTGGTATGAAGGAATGTTAACACTCTTTCCATTAACAAGTACATGCTTGTGATCTACAATCTGTCTTGCTTCTCTTCTTGTTCTTGCAAAACCTAATCTGAAGATAACATTATCAAGTCTTAACTCAAGTAATGTCATAAGGTTAGGACCTGTTAAGCCCTTCTGCTGCTCTGCCTTAGCGTAAAGGTTACGGAAAGGCTTCTCTAATACACCGTAAATGAACTTAGCCTTCTGCTTTTCACGAAGCTGTAAACCATACTCACTTACTTTTCTGTTTGCTCTTGTTGATTTTCTATTTGATTTCTTGTCAATTCCGAGATACATTGGCTCCATGCCTAAAGATCTGCATCTCTTAAGAACTGGGGTTCTATCTACTGCCATCTTACTCTGTACCTCCTAATTAGACTCTTCTTCTCTTTGGTGGACGACAACCATTATGTGGAACTGGTGTAACGTCTTTGATACTTACAACATCGATACCGCAAGCTGCGAGAGCACGGATAGCTGCTTCTCTACCTGAGCCTGGGCCTTTTACCATAACATCAACAGTCTTTAATCCGTAAGGAGCAGCAGCCTTTGCAGCTGTCTCAGCAGCCATCTGAGCAGCATATGGTGTTGACTTCTTAGAACCCTTGAATCCTAAACCGCCAGCACTTGCCCATGAAAGTGCATTACCTTCAGCGTCTGTTAATGTAACGATTGTATTATTGAAAGATGACTGAATATGAGCCTGTCCGTGCTGAACACTCTTTCTGACACGCTTCTTAGCCACTTTTTTAGTAACTTGCTTAGCCATTAACTCTTAAACCTCCTATGGTTTTCCAAATTTATACAAATGTACTTTATCTTCTGCCCGGTGCAGAAGATCTCTTATCTTCTACTATATATAAGAACAAATGAAAACAGTATTATTTTTTCTTGTTTGCTACTGTCTTCTTAGGTCCCTTACGTGTTCTTGCGTTTGTCTTTGTCTTCTGTCCACGAACAGGAAGTCCCTGTCTATGACGCTTACCACGGTAGCATGCAATTTCCTGTAAACGCTTGATGTTAAGCGCTACTTCTCTACGTAAATCTCCTTCAACAGTCTGTGTTGCATTGATTACTTCGCTGATTCTTCTTACTTCATCATCAGTTAAATCATTACAACGTGTGTCAGGATTAACATTTGCTTCCTTAAGGATACGCTGTGAAGATGTCAAACCTATACCATATACATAAGTAAGACCAATCTCAACACGCTTGTCTCTTGGTAAATCAACACCTGAAATACGAGCCATTCTAATTAACCTCCGTAAAAATTCTTCTGTCCGGCATATCGGATCTCGACATATCTCAACATAAAAATGCTGAGGTGAAATGCATATGTTTCCATCTCGCTGCCTGTTTTTTTATTTTTACTAGCATATAATGATTATGCTACAGCCGCTTTTAAAATTTACAACACATCCGTGTGTGTTGATACTTAAAAAACAAGATATCATATGGATGGGCTATCATCCGGATACCCAGTTTCTTTTTTTGATTAACCCTGACGCTGTTTGTGCTTTGGATTCTCGCAGATAACTCTAACGATACCCTTTCTCTTGATAACTTTGCACTTATCGCATATAGGTTTTACTGATGCTCTAACCTTCATTAGAAAATCTCCTTTCAAAAAAAGTCCGCTACGAATAAGCATTCTATCATTTTTCACAATAGAATGCAAGTCCCATTTTCTATTTTTTTCATATTAATGGGATTATTATGATAAATCACATCCTATAAAGGGAATATCTTTACAGGATGTTCATTACATACCTCTTTATATAGAAGAATTTATTTATCTCTCCAAACAATTCTTCCCTTTGTCAGGTCGTATGGTGATAATTCAATTGTTACCTTATCACCCGGAAGGATCTTGATATAATTCATTCTGAGCTTACCACTAATGTGTGCTAAAACCTTATGACCATTCTCGATCTCTACCTGAAACATTGCATTTGGTAACTTCTCGATTACTGTTCCTTCTACTTCAATTACGTCTGCCTTTGACATTTTTAATCCTCCTTAAAATCCTTGAGATTTTGAATTCATTTTTTATTTTCTATAATTCCAATCCTTCTGCCTGCGACAAGATGATCGGTTTGTCCTCTGTAATAAGGATCGTGTTCTCATAGTGTGCTGCATTGGAACCATCCACGGTTACGACAGTCCAGTCATCATCCAGCCAGTCTACTTCATAATCACCTGCTGTTATCATCGGTTCGATTGCGATCGTCATTCCCGGTTTCAGCTTTGGTCCTTTTTTGATCGTTTCAAAATTCGGTATTTCCGGATCCTCATGAAGATTTGCTCCAACACCATGTCCAACCAGATCTTCTACGATTCCATATCCAAATTTCAAAACATACTGCTCTACAGCCCTTCCGATATCTCGAATATGATTTCCCGGAACAGCAACCTTCATTGCTTCGAAAAAGCTCTGCTTTGTAACTGCAATCAGATGCTCATTTTCCGGCGAAATCTTTCCTACTCCATAAGTTCTTGCTGCATCGGAGTGATATCCTTCATAGATAACGCCTGCATCAAGACTTACTATGTCGCCCTCTTTCAGAAATCTTGTCTTTGATGGTATACCATGAACAACTTCCTCATTCACGGATACACAGATAGATGCCGGATAACCGTTATAATTCAGGAAGGAAGGAATACAGCCATAGCTTCTGATCACTTCTTCACCAAGTTTATCGATCTCATAGGTTGTGATTCCCGGTTTGATCGCCTTCTTCAGCTCCTCATGTGTGAGAGCCAGAATTCTACCGGCTTCTTTCATCAATTCAATTTCTCTCTCAGATTTTATAGATATTGCCATTTTATTCACCTAAAATCTTAACGATTGCTGCAAATACATCATTCATATCCATTGTTCCATCAACTTCTTTCAGGATTCCTTTCTTAGCATAGAAATCGATCAATGGCTGTGTCTGCTCATGATATACTTTCAGTCTGTTTAATACTGTTTCCGGCTGATCGTCATCTCTTAAGATAAGATCGGATGAACATACATCACATTTGCCTTCCACTTTTGTAGGGTTATATACAATATGATATGTTGCACCACAGCCAACGCATGCACGTCTTCCGGACATTCTGCGAACGATATTCTCATCCGGTACTTCTACGTTGATCGCATAGTCTACAGAATCACCGATTGCTGATAATGCTTTGTCAAGTGCCTCTGCCTGTGGAATAGTTCTTGGAAATCCATCAAGGATATATCCCTTTGCGCAGTCGTCTGCTTTGAATCTGTCAATTACCAGATCTACAACTAATTCATCCGGAACAAGAAGTCCCTTATCCATATATTCTTTTGCCTTTGCTCCGAGTTCTGTTCCGTTCTTGATGTTTGCTCTGAAAATATCTCCTGTTGAGATATGTGGTACTCCGTACTTCTCAGCGATCATTTTAGCCTGTGTACCTTTGCCTGCGCCTGGCGCACCTAACATAATTATCTTCATATATAACCTCCATTTTTTATTTTCCTGCGGGATACGTTCATTGCAATCCCTCCTGTTATCAGCCGTCCTCCAAATGAACAAGCCATAGATACTTATACTATAATACACGAATAGGAAGTGCACAAGTGTACACTCCCATTTTTCGTGTTTTTTATATCTGTATCTTACAATTAATCTAATAAGAATCCCTGATAATGTCTTACTAACATCTGTGATTCCAGACTCTTCATGGTTTCAATTACAACACCAACTACGATGATGATGGATGTTCCACCGAATGAAACATTTACACTGAAAAATCCGTTGAAGAACATAGGAATCATCGCAACGATCAAAAGACCAACTGCTCCGATAAATATAATATAGTTCAGTATTTTATTTAAATAGTCCTGGGTTGGCTTACCTGGTCGAATACCCGGTACAAAACCACCGCTCTTCTTCATGTTATTTGCAATCTCCATTGGATTGAAGGTAATTGCTGTATAGAAATACGCGAAGAAGAATACCAGTAAGATATATACTGCCAATCCAAGGAATCCCCAAGGATAGTTCGGATTAAACCAGTATGACTGGCTCATTCCCTGAAGGATCTTAGCACCGACACCGGATGGACTCTTTCCAAATAAACTCGTTATAATAGAAGGAATCGCCATCAGTGAAGAAGCGAAGATTACAGGAATAACGCCTGCTGTATTTACCTTAAGTGGAATGTTGGAGGACTGACCTCCCATCTGCTTTCTACCCTGAACTTTCTTTGCATACTGTACAGGAATCTTTCTTTCAGCTCCCTGAAGCATACATACAAGAATGGTTACACATACAACAATTGCAACAACCAGAAGCGCGATCAGACACATTCTGACTGCATCTTTGCCTTTGATGAACTGTGTGTAAATATTCTTGAAATCATTTGGCATGGTTGATACGATGTTGATCAACAGGATAATGGAAATACCATTTCCCACACCACGATCTGTTACACGTTCGCCAAGCCACATTACAAATGCACTACCACCTGTAAGGATAACGATCATTGAAAGCACTGTCCAGAAATTGTAGCTGTCCATGAATCCTTTTCTTCCGAAATTGATCGCAAGACCTGCACTTTCCAGAATTGCAAGACCAATCGTTAAGATACGGGTAATTGCTGTAATTTTCTTTCTTCCGTCTTCACCATCTTTCTGCATTTCTTCCAGAGCTGGAATTGCTATGGTAAGAAGCTGGATGATAATGGAAGATGTAATATATGGTGTTACGTTCAATGCAAATATTGACATCTGATCGAACGATCCTCCGGTGAATGAGCTGAACAGATTGAAGGAATCTCCAAGTGCGTTACTTAGATATTCTTTAATTGCATCTGCACGGATTCCCGGTACAGTAATCAGGCTTCCCAGCCTGACTACTATGAGAACAAAGAATGTGTATAATAATTTCTGTCTTAATTCCTTTACTTTGAATGCGTTGATAAAGGTTTTAAACATTATTAGATCACCTCTGCTTTTCCGCCAAGAGCTTCAATCTTCTCGGCTGCTGACTTTGAAAAAGCATTTGCCTTAACTGTAAGCTTCTTTGTTAACTCTCCATTTCCAAGAATCTTAACTCCATCACGTGGATTCTTTACGATACCGCATTCAACAAGTGTATCTACTGTAACCTCTGCTCCATCCTCGAAACGATCAAGAACTGAAACATTGATTGCAACGATATCTTTGTGATTGATACATGTAAATCCTCTCTTAGGGATTCTTCTATATAAAGGCATCTGTCCGCCTTCAAATCCTGGTCTAGGTGATCCTGAACGTGCCTTCTGACCCTTATGGCCCTTACCTGCAGTCTTACCATTTCCTGAACCATGACCACGGCCTACTCTGAAATTAGTACTATGCTTAGAACCTTCTGCTGGCTTTAATGTTGATAAATTCACGACCTGCACCTCCTTCAAATATAATTAAATCTCTTCTACCTTTACTAAATAACTAACCTGCTTAACCATACCAAGAGTTGCAGCATTGTTAGGAAGTTCAACTGACTTGTTTACCTTCTTAAGACCTAATGCTTCTACAGTTCTCTTATGCTTTGGTACGCATCCGATTGGTGATTTTACTAAAGTAACTTTTAACTTATCTGCCATCTTATAATACCTCCTTAGTTAAGTATCTCATCAACAGATTTTCCACGAAGTCTTGCGATCTCTTCCGGAGTCTTGATCTCTGAAAGACCTTTGATTGTTGCAAGAACTACGTTCTGTTTGTTGTTTGATCCTAAGGATTTTGTACGGATATTCTTGTATCCAGCAAGCTCAAGTACGTTACGAGCAGGACCACCGGCGATAATACCAGTACCTTCTGGAGCTGACTTAAGCAATACTGTTGCACTACCAAATTCTCCGTTCCAATCATATGGGATACTTCCGTTTTCATTTACAGGAACTGTAACAAGGTGCTTAGCTGCATCTTCCTTACCCTTACGGATAGCTTCAGGAATTTCTACAGCCTTACCAACGCCTACGCCTACATGACCGTTTTTGTCACCAACAACTACAAGACATGCAAATCTAGAATTACGTCCGCCCTTAACAACCTTAGTTACACGTTTGATATCTACTACTTTATCTTCTAATTCTAATTTACTAGCATCAATTATTTCACGCTTCATATGTTGTTCTTCCTCCTTCTTAGAATTCTAGACCAGCTTCTCTTGCTGCATCTGCTAATGCCTGAACCTTACCCTGGTAGATGAATCCTCCTCTGTCAAATACAACAGTCTTGATTCCCTTTTCCAGTGCTCTTTCAGCAACAACTTTACCAACGTATGCTGCTGCATCTACATTATCTGTCTGCTCAAGTGCTTCCTTGATTGACTTCTCTACTGTTGATGCTGCTACAATTGTGTTTCCAACTGAATCATCAATAATCTGAGCGTACATATGATTATTACTTCTGAAAACCGCTAAACGTGGTCTATCTGCTGTTCCAGCTAAATGATTACGAACACGCATATGCTTCTTAATACGAACTTCGCTTCTTGATTCTTTATTAACCATCTTATCTCACTCCTTTATTATTTCTTACCAGTCTTACCAACTTTACGTCTGATAGTCTCGTCAACATACTTGATACCTTTGCCCTTGTAAGGTTCCGGTGCTCTCTTTTCTCTGATCTCTGCTGCATACTGACCAACTTTTTCCTTGTCAATACCAACAACTGAAATCTTGTTACCATCAACCTTTACTTCGATACCTTCTGGGTCAACCATCTCAACTGGATGTGAATAACCAAGAGCAAGAACTAATTTATTGCCCTGCTTCTGAGCTCTATAACCTACACCGTTTACTTCCAGATCCTTAACATAACCCTCTGTAACACCAATGATCATGTTGTGGATAAGTGTTCTGGTAAGTCCGTGTAAAGACTTCATCTTCTTTAAATCATTAGGTCTTGAAACTGTGATTACATCAGCTTCTAACTTAATATCCATTTCTGCTGGGAGAACTCTCTCAAGTGTTCCCTTTGGTCCTTTAACAGTCACTTTATTATTTTCTGCGATATCTACAGTCACTCCTGCAGGTACAGCGATAGGCATTCTTCCGATACGTGACATTTCGCCTTCCTCCTTAAAATTTATATTATTTGTATTTGTGCTGCACGGAGTGTATCCATGCAGGCTTTAACCTCCGGTATTTTTCAGGAAATGATGCCGGAGGGATTGTTTTATCAGCTTTCGCACTAACTTCGCACGGTGCTTTCAGCTTGTGCTCACTAAGTGCTCTAATGACATCCACTCGAACTAAACTCATCCATCGTCTTCGACTCGTATTCGTTAAGTCTCGGGATGGGCTTTCGCACTAACTTCGCACGGCGCTTTCAGCTTGTGCTCACTAAGTGCTCAATGCCTACCAAACAAATGCTAATACTTCGCCACCAACATTCTGCTTTCTTGCTTCCTTGTCAGTAAGTACACCTTTGTTTGTTGAAATAATTGCAGTTCCGAGTCCACCAAGTACTCTTGGAAGCTCATCCTTGCTTGCATATACACGAAGACCTGGCTTAGAGATTCTCTTAAGGCCTGTGATGATCTTCTCGTTCTTATCTGCACCATACTTCAATGTAATTTTGATTGTCTCAAACTTACCATCTTCGATAATGTCTACTGCCTGAACATATCCTTCTGATAAAAGGATGTCAGCAATAGCCTTTTTCATCTTTGAAGCAGGGATTTCTACTGTATCATGTTTTGCTGTGTTAGCATTACGAATTCTTGTAAGCATATCTGCTATTGGATCGCTCATTGACATAATGTTTCTTCCTCCTTCTATCTCTTACCAGCTTGATTTCTTAACGCCAGGGATCTGTCCCTTGTATGCTAATTCACGGAAGCAGATTCTACAGATTCCGTATTTCTTTAATACTGAGTGTGGACGTCCACAAATCTTGCAACGTGTATATTCTCTTGATGAGAACTTCTGTTTACGCTGCTGTTTAACTTTCATTGCTGTCTTAGCCATAACGAATCTTCCTCCTTTAATTATTTGCTGTAAGGCATACCAAATAATGTTAACAGTTCGCGACCTTCTTCGTCTGTCTCTGCTGTTGTAACAAAGATGATATCCATACCTCTGACTTTATCAATCTTATCGTACTCGATTTCCGGGAAAATGAGCTGTTCCTTGATTCCTAAAGCATAGTTACCTCTGCCATCGAAACCGTTAGGGTTAACACCTCTAAAGTCACGTACACGAGGAAGTGCAAGGTTTACAAGACGATCTAAGAACTCATACATCTTCTCGCCACGAAGTGTTACTTTACATCCGATAGGCATTCCTTCTCTTAACTTGAAGTTAGCAACTGACTTTCTCGCACGTGTAACAACTGCCTTCTGACCGGCGATTGTTTCAAGATCCTTGATAGCTGCGTCTAAAACTTTAGCATTTTCTCTTGCTTCACCAACGCCCATGTTAATAACGATCTTATCAAGCTTTGGGATCTGCATTACATTTTTATATCCAAATTTTTCAGTCATGGCGCTTTTAATTTCAGCGTCATACTTTTCTCTAAGTCTACTCAACTAAGACGACCTCCTTCCAATTAATCTATCTTCTCTGTTTTGCCATCTACTTTAGCAACACGGACTTTATCTTTACCTGTTCCTTCAAAACCAACTCTTACCGGCTTGCCTTTGTAAAGATACATTACATTGGAGATGTCCATTGGAGCTTCCATTTCGATAATTCCGCCTGCCTGGTTAGCCATGCTTGGCTTGCTGTGCTTAAATACTTTATTTACGCCTTCAACGACTACAGTACCGTTCTTCTTGTCAACATGAAGGACCTTGCCTTCTTTGCCTTTATCCTTGCCGGCAATAACCTGTACCATATCATCTTTCTTAATCTTTAATGTTGCCATGGTCTACACCTCCTTATAATACTTCAGGTGCAAGTGAGACAATCTTCATGAACTTCTTGTCTCTTAACTCTCTTGCAACTGGTCCAAAGATACGTGTTCCTCTTGGATTTAAATCGTCTTTTATAATAACTGCTGCGTTCTCATCAAACTTGATGTATGAACCATCCTTACGACGAGCGCCCTTCTTTGATCTTACTACTACGGCCTTAACAACATCACCTTTTTTAACAACTCCGCCTGGTGTTGCGTCTTTAACTGAGGCAACGATGACATCGCCGATATTTGCATATCTTCTTACTGAGCCGCCTAAAACTCTGATGCAAAGGAGCTCTTTGGCACCAGTATTATCAGCAACTTTAAGTCTTGTTTCCTGCTGAACCATTTTATTTGCCTCCTTATTTAGCCTTCTCTATAATCTCAACAAGTCTCCATCTCTTATCCTTTGATAAAGGTCTTGTCTCCATAACTCTTACTCTATCGCCAATATTGCACTCATTCTTCTCATCATGAGCCTTTAACTTGTAAGTTCTCTTTACGATCTTTCCATAAAGAGGATGCTTAACATTATCTACGATAGAAACAACGATTGTCTTGTCCATCTTGTCACTTGTAACGATACCTACACGTGTTTTTCTCAGATTTCTTTCCACAATATATTCCTCCTTCTAAGATAATTAAGCATTAGCCTTCTGGGCTATAACTGTCTGTATTCTTGCAATATTCTTTCTTACATCTTTGATTCTGCTTGTGTTCTCTAACTGATTTGTAGCATTCTGGAATCTTAAGTTAAATAATTCCTTCTTTGCAGCTACTAATTCGTTCTGAAGCTCATCAACAGATTTAGCATTTAATTCGTTCATATAGTCCTTAGTTTTCACTGCCTGCTACCTCCTCTAATTCTTCTTTTGAAACGATCTTACACTTAAGTGGAAGCTTGTGCATAGCAAGTCTTAAAGCTTCTTTTGCTACTTCTTCAGGTACGTCTGCAATCTCAAACATAACTCTGCCTGGCTTAACAACTGCTACCCAGTACTCAAGTGCTCCCTTACCTGAACCCATACGAGTTTCAGCCGGCTTAGCTGTAACTGGCTTATCAGGGAAGATCTTGATAAATACTTTACCACTACGCTTCATATATCTTGTCATCGCAATACGGGCTGCTTCGATCTGGTTTGACTTGATCCATGCAGGCTCAAGTGCTACTAAACCATACTGACCGTTTGTAATCTTATTGCCTCTAAGTGCCTTACCAGCCATAGTTCCTCTGAACTGCTTACGACGCTTTACTCTCTTAGGCATTAACATTATTTATCCGCTCCTTCCTTCTTTCCTTTTACAGGAAGTACTTCACCATGGTAAACCCATGTCTTAACACCAACTTTACCAAATGTTGTGTCTGCTTCAGCAAAACCATAATCAATGTCAGCACGAAGTGTCTGAAGAGGAATTGTTCCCTGGCTGTAGAACTCTGTTCTAGCCATATCAGCACCACCAAGACGTCCTGAACATGAAGCCTTGATACCAAGCGCTCCGGCTTTCATTGTTCTGCTCATGCATGACTTCATTGCTTTTCTGAATGAGATACGATTCTCAAGCTGTGCTGCAATGTTCTCAGCTACTAACTGTGCGTCTGCATCCGGCTTCTTGATTTCTTTTACATCGATGAACAGCTTCTTATCTGTAAGCTTCTGTGCATCTGCTTTGATCTTTTCGATTCCAGCTCCGCCCTTACCGATGATAACACCAGGCTTAGCTGTATATAATGCAACCTTTACTCTGTCTGCAGCTCTCTCGATCTCGATCTTTGAGATATTTGCATTGTAAAGTGTCTTCTTTAAATAAGTTCTGATTTTATGATCTTCTACAAGGTTGTTAGAAAATTCATCATTCTTTGTGTCAGCATACCATCTTGAATCCCAATCTTTGATAACGCCGACTCTTAAACCATGAGGATTAACTTTCTGTCCCATTATTTACCTCCTATCTCTCGTCAAGCACGATTGTGATGTGACTTGTTCTCTTCTCGATTCTATATGCTCTACCCTGGGCTCTTGGATGAACTCTCTTCATTGTAGGTCCCTTGTTAGCGTAGCACTCTGCTACATAAAGGTCCTCTGCCTTAAGTCCATTGTTGTTTTCAGCATTTGCGATTGCTGACTTTAACAGCTTCTCTATAACACTTGAACCATATCTTGGGTTGTATGTCAGAATACCAAGTGCAGTCTGAACATCCTTACCTCTGATGGCATCTAATACGAAACAAGCCTTTGTTACTGACACTCTTGCATATGATACCTTAGCTGATGGTCTGGTATCTTTATTCTCATTTCTGAGTCTCTTATCATGGGATCTATGTCCTTTAGCCATGATTTAGTCCTCCTTTCAAATATTCCAAATATTATCTTCTACCCTTCTTTTCGTCTTTACCATGACCTCTGTAGGTTCTGGTAACTACGAACTCACCAAGCTTATGTCCAACCATGTCTTCTGTAACATATACAGGTACATGCTTTCTTCCATCATGAACTGCGATTGTATGACCTACGAATGATGGGAAAATTGTTGAACGTCTTGACCAGGTCTTAACAACTTCTTTGCTATTGCTTGCATTCATAGCATCTATCTTCTTGAGTAAATGCTCATCTGCGAATGGTCCTTTTTTTAATGAACGAGCCATTGTCATACCTCCTTATTAACTATTTAATGCTCTTGCCGTCTCTTCTTCTTACGATCATCTTATTAGACTGCTTGTTCTTCTTTCTTGTCTTTAATCCCATTGCTGGCTTACCCCATGGAGTTGAAGGGCCTGAACGACCGATTGGTGCTCTACCTTCACCACCACCATGTGGATGGTCATTAGGGTTCATAACAGAACCACGAACTGTTGGTCTAATACCCATGTGACGTTTACGTCCGGCTTTACCAATGTTAACAAGGCCATGCTCAATGTTTCCTACCTGACCGATTGTTGCACGGCAGATGATTGGAACCATTCTCATTTCGCCTGA
Organism: Clostridium sp. AM54-37XD; assembly: GCF_003478225.1. NCBI lineage: Bacteria > Bacillati > Bacillota > Clostridia > Eubacteriales > Clostridiaceae > Clostridium > Clostridium sp. AM54-37XD. Next base: position 111,373 of record NZ_QUEV01000009.1, on the reverse strand, counting down.
AGGAAGTCTTAATGTTGCATACTTTCCTTCCTTAGCCATAAGCTGTGCTGAGTTACCTGCTGAACGAACAAGCTGTCCGCCCTTACCTGGGTATAACTCGATGTTGTGTACTAATGTACCAACTGGAATATTCTGAAGTGGGAGGCAGTTACCAACTTTGATCTCTGCTTCAGCACCACTCATAAGAACATCTCCTACTGCTAACTTATAAGGAGCAAGGATGTATCTCTTCTCGCCATCAGCGTAGAACAGAAGTGCAATGTTTGCTGATCTGTTTGGATCATATTCGATTGCATTAACTGTTGCTGGAATTCCATCCTTATCGTTTCTCTTGAAATCTATAATTCTGTATTTACGTTTCTCACCACCACCGTGATGTCTAACTGTGATCTTTCCCTGATTATTACGACCAGCTGTCTTGCTCATTGATACAACGAGTGATTTCTCAGGTGTTGATTTTGTGATCTCTGAAAAATCAAGGCCAGTCATATTTCTTCTGGAAGGTGTATATGGGTTATATGTCTTAATTCCCATTTTTGTTCTCCTTTCGGTTCAATTTATTGTCACGCTTTTTTGCGTATAAATCTGTTTCGTTATTTTACAGTCCTTCGAAAATTTCGATCTCTTTGCTTGCTTCTGTAAGTTTAACGATTGCTTTCTTGTACTTGTCTGTTCTTCCAAGTGTTACGCCACGTCTCTTAACCTTACCGTCATTGTTCATGGTGTTAACCTTAGCAACTTCTGTTCCTTCGAACATCTTCTCTACAGCTTCTTTGATCTGAGACTTTGTTGCTTCCGGGTGTACAAGAAATGTGTACTTCTTCTCTGCCATTGCATTCATACTTTTCTCTGTGATTACAGGCTTAAGTATAACGTCATAATATTTGATGTCTGCCATTATGCGTACACCTCCTCAATTGCTGCTACAGCATCCTTTGTAAGAACAAGCTTATCATACTTAAGAATGTCATATACACTCAGTGAGTTTGTAGCTGTTGTCTTAACTGTTGGAATGTTGTTTGCTGAAAGAACAACCTTGTCGTTCTTGTCCTTTGTTACTACTAATGACTTAGGAGCTTTAAGATTTGCAAGGATCTTTGCGAATACACTTGTCTTAACCTCTTCTAATTCAATCTTGTCAACTACAACAAGTTTATCTTCTGCAAGCTTTGCTGAAAGTGCTGACTTCATAGCAAGCTGCTTTTCTTTCTTATTCATCTTAACTGAATAATCTCTTGGCTTTGGTGCAAATACAACTCCGCCACCTGTCCACTGTGGAGATCTTGTTGAACCCTGTCTTGCATGACCTGTTCCTTTCTGTCTCCATGGCTTTCTTCCACCACCTGATACTTCAGAACGAGTCTTTGCGCTCTGTGTACCCTGACGGCTATTTGCCAGCTGGCCAACTACAGCCAGATGCATTAAATGTTCATTTATCTCTACACCGAATACAGAATCATTGAGTTCTAATGTCTCAACTTCTTTTCCTTCGATGTCATAAACCTTAACTGATGCCATTTTCGTTCCTCCTTCCTAAAGACTACTTGCCAGTCTTTACTGTATCCTTAATCATTACTAATGATTTCTTTGGTCCCGGAACTGCGCCCTTTACCAAAATAACATCATTTTCTACATCTATCTTAACTACCTCAAGGTTCTGGATTGTAACTCTTACGCTACCCATATGTCCAGGCATCTTCTTACCTTTGAATACTCTACCTGGTGTAGTAGCTGAACCGTTTGAACCTGCATGTCTGTGATACTTGGAACCATGTCCTGAAGGACCTGACTTTAAGCCGTGTCTCTTAAGACCGCCTGCATATCCCTTACCTTTTGTCTTTGCTGTGACGTCAATCTTGTCTCCTTCAGCAAATACATCGGCTTTGATCTCTGCACCAAGTTCGTACTGAGCACAGTCATCAAGTCTGAACTCTCTGTAGAAAGTCTTAGGTGTTGTGTTTGCTTTCTTTGCATGTCCAACTTCTGCCTTACCAGCACCATGTGGGTTTCTGATTACTTTCTTTCCTGATACATCTTTTGTTGTGATTCTTTCTTTCTTTTCGCCGAATCCTACCTGAATTGCATCATAACCGTCATTCTCAACTGTTTTTACCTGGGTTACAACACATGGACCAGCCTGTAAAACTGTTACCGGCACTAAAACGCCGTTTTCGTCGAAGATCTGAGTCATTCCGACTTTTGTTGCTAAAATAGCTTTCTTCATTTTAAGTTTTCCTCCTAATTTAATTCACAGCGGATTGTCTTGACAATCATACTAAATTACATCCTTCGGATGCATTAGGTTACTGCTTGTGCACTGTTTCGTGCTATGTTTGTTTTTTTGTGATTTGATTAGTTCACTTCTAATTTTTGTGGCTGATTATTTCATCTTTACGTCGATGTATACGCCAGCTGATAAATCGATCTTCTGTAATGCATCAATTGTCTTCTGTGTTGGTGCAATCACGTCGATTAATCTCTTATGAGTTCTCTGCTCGAACTGTTCTCTTGAATCTTTGTACTTATGAACAGCTCTGAGGATTGTAATCTTCTCAACCTTTGTAGGCATTGGAACCGGTCCGCTGACTTTAGCTCCTGTCTTTTTAACAGTATCGATGATCTGTCCAGCAGCCTGATCGATAAGTTTGTGGTCGTACGCCTTCAATGTGATTCTCATAATCTGTTTTGCCATAAAAAAAGCCGCCTCCTTTTCGCACTTTTTAATAGTACAACAAGTGGTGACTGTACACTCTCCCGTGTGTATCCTGAATTAAATCAGAATCAACACGTCGTTTCTATCCTTTTGATAGACAGTTATTGGTACAGTGACTTGTCGTCAGTAATTCTTTATTGACATTCGCTCCACGAAAAACCTGTATCTATGCGATACAGCAACCTCCGTTTCAACGCTATCATGTCACAGCACGTTTGATTATATAACACGTTTTTGCGGAATGCAAGCATTTTTTCTATATTTTTTAAGAAATTTTTTATTATATTTCCCTGCACTTTTTCATCCGTCATACTGTTATATTTTATCTGTTTCTTCTATATATAATGCACAATAGAAACGTTATCGCTTATTTCAGCTTAAAGCTCTGCTTCAGCTTCACGCCCCTGTTATTATATATTTCCAGTTTCGGGAAACTTAAAAGAAAAGCGATATCCGATGCGTAACCATAATTTCTGGTATCAAATCGTTCGAATTCTTCTGATAATGCATCAAACAGCTCCTGCATATCATCTATCTTGTTATTCCGTTCTGACAGATACGATGTGATAAAGTGTTCTACGTTTTCCCGGTCATCGATCATCTCGAGATAATACTGCTCTCCAGCTTTATAGAATTGAATATCTTTTCCATTTTTCAGAATTAGTTCTTCCATGCTGGTATATCCATAGTTTCTGGTATCGAATTCTGTGTGCAGCTTTGTGAGCTTATATATCAATCCTGCCAGTTCTGTACAGATACCCGAAGCTCTTTCTTCTATTATAATGCGGTAGACATCAGATACAATCTCTGATAATGGTGTCAGACACTGTTCCGGTTCATAGCCCTGCAAAATATCTATATAACAGAAGCGATTACATCTGCGGATAAACGATTCGCTGTGTACGTTACTGCCAAATACCCGAATATTCTTGCCCTGCTCCTGTGCCTTTACAACTGCCGCCAGGATCGTATCATCATCGGTCACAATATCGATTCCTCCGACCTGCCGGTCAAATGCATGGGCAACCAATTCTGTTATAAAAGTGCAGCCGGCATGATTTCCCCTTTCTTCTGCTCCCATCACGCGAAATCCCTGCTTCTGCAGTTCTTCTTTCGAAGCTTTTGAAACATAGCCGCATGCCAGACGGTCGATCAGATCATCCTGAATCATGATCTCTCTGCATACAAGCGGTGCATAAACGGTATCCACTGTATTACAATCATATATTAAAATCCGCTTCATGAATGGCTCCTTTCTTCCGTCAGCACAAGCTGCATCAGAGTCTGGTGAATGCCAAAGGTCCGGCACAACCGTTCCGCTTCTGCTTTTGCCCGCTCCCGTTTCTCCTCTGATACCGGTTTCTTCACTGCCCGGATCAGAATATTTTTAGGTGAATGTTCAATATCAATAAATTCCAACAGATCTGTCTTATATCCACAATATTCCAGCATACATCCACGGATCGCATCAGTCATCAATGCCGCTGTCCGTTCCTTGATGATTCCGTACTTGGTCAGTGCCGACAACTCCTCCGACCGGATCTGTTTATTTAACTCATGCTGGCAGCACGGAACAGATAAGATGTATGTCGTGTTCCAGCAGATCGCATTATAGAGCGCATAGTCAGTTGCCGTATCACAGGCATGCAAGGTCACTACCATATCCACCTTACGGTCTGTCCGATATCCATTAATATCACCGATTTTAAACTTCAGATCTGTATATCCGCATTTTTCTGCCAGCTTATTACAGTTCTTTATTACCTGTTCTTTCAGATCAAGCCCTGTGATATGTGCTGTCATATGACGGATCTCTACTATATAATAATATAAGAAGAAAGTCAGATAGGATTTGCCGCATCCAAAATCAATAATGTTGATCTCATCGCCTTTATAAGTCTTTAACACATCATCGACCATCTCGATAAAGCGGTTGATCTGACGGAACTTATCATACATGGAGGAAACTACTTTTCCCTCTTTGGTAAATATTCCAAGCTCCCGGAATGCAGGAATATCCATTCCCTCATCCAGAATATATTTCTTCTTGCGATTATTACCGCCGACCAATATCGTCTTATTCTCCGCCTGTCTGCGACTGACTGCCAGATTTCCTTTTTTGCCTGCTTTTACATCATAATCTGTTGTCAGAGAAAATGCATTCATCTGCTTAAACTCTGCCGGAAAATGCATCGCAATATGCTCTGCCAGCCTTCCTTCTTCGATATTCTCATGAAAGACCTGCGTCTGTGTATATTTCTCAAGCTGATATGCATTTCTGCCCTTTAATACCTTCCGGGCAAATATGATCTTCTTGTATTCTCCCTTTCCATTGCTCAGTACGACCTTATGTGGATGTGTCTCCACGATCTCTTTTATAATATCCATATATTTCTCCATGTTTTCTGTCTTGTATCTGCTTATCATTTTGTGAAACACAGCTCATGAAATGTCCTTCACATAATTAACATTCTCACGAGCAAATAATTTGGCATTCATTACATCCCAAATTATCTATTGTAATTATATATTTTCGTTTTGCTCTACTGCTGTGATTTTATCACCCCGGCAGATATCGGTCAATTTGTTTTCCTTATATGCCGATTTCATTTTCTTTCTATGCAGATTTCATCGTTGACTTGAAAATGACTGCACCTTATAATATAGTAGTTTTATATAAATATTTCAAACGAAACGAGGATATCGATTATGTGGACAGCCGATCACTGGCAGGATTATGAAGTAATAGATTGTTCAGATGGAGAAAAACTGGAACGATGGGGCAAATACATTCTCCTTCGTCCTGATCCACAGGTTCTGTGGTCAACTCCAAAAACAGATAAACGCTGGAAGCAGCTAAATGGTCACTACCACCGCAGCAATAAGGGCGGCGGTGAATGGGAGTTCTTTAACCTTCCGCAGCAATGGTCGATTCATTATAAAGATCTGACCTTTAACCTAAAACCATTCAGCTTCAAACACACCGGTCTGTTTCCGGAACAGGCAGCCAACTGGGACTGGTTCTCTGACCTGATCCGCTCATCGAAAAAGAAAGAGATCAAGGTATTAAACCTTTTCGCTTACACCGGCGGTGCAACCTGTGCGGCAGCAAAAGCAGGTGCGGCAGTTACTCATGTTGATGCTTCTAAGGGCATGGTTACATGGGCAAAGGAAAATGCAGTCTCATCCGGACTCGGAGATGCTCCGATCCGCTGGATCGTTGATGACTGTGTAAAATTCGTAGAACGTGAGATCCGCCGTGGCAATCACTATGATGCGATCATTATGGACCCACCATCCTACGGCCGAGGACCAAAGGGCGAGATCTGGAAGATCGAAGAAAAGATACATCCATTTATCAAGCTGTGCAGCGAGCTGCTCTGTGATGATCCGCTTTTCTTCCTGGTCAATTCCTATACGACCGGACTTGCACCAGCCGTTCTTACCTATATGATAGCAACCGAGGTACAGTCTAAATTCGGCGGTCATGTTATCTCCGACGAAGTAGGACTTCCGGTTACAGGCTCCGGTCTGGTACTGCCATGCGGCGCTGCCGGAAGATGGAGTAAATAAACAAATACGGGACAATTATTATCTTTGTGAAGCAAACCTAATAATTGTCCCGTATTTATTTTATATAGTCCTACCAGTTTCTCTCGTCCATATCCAGATATGTCTTATGCGTTCCGACATATTTGTAAGCCGGACGGATGATCTTACCGGCATTTACCAGCTCTTCTATTCTATGTGCACTCCAGCCTGCAATTCTTGCGATTGCGAAGATCGGAGTAAACAGTTCGATCGGTATATCAAGCATACGATATACAAATCCACTGTAGAAATCGACATTTGCCGAGATAACGGAGTTTCGCTTCTTTGCAAGAAGTTCCATAGAGATCCGTTCAATATCCGTGTACAGCTTGAACTCCTCCTGCATACCCTTTTCTTCTGCAAGTCTTCCGGCATAACGTTTCAGGATCTTGGCTCTTGGATCGGACACCGTATAAACAGCATGTCCCATACCATAGATCAGACCGCTATGATCAAAGCCCTTCTTATCAAGCAGTCCCTGAAGATATTCACGGATCGCCGCTTCATCGCTCCAGTCTTTTACATGAGACTTCAAGTCATCCATCATCTGCTGAACCTTCAGGTTCGCACCACCATGCTTCGGTCCTTTTAAAGAACCGAGAGAACCGGCAACGGTTGAATAGGTATCAGTTCCGGTTGATGATATAACATGTGTTGTAAATGTGGAGTTGTTACCACCACCATGCTCTGAATGAAGCACCAGACAGATATCCAGTACCTGCGCTTCAAGCTCAGTATACTTCTTATCCGCACGGATCAGGCGGAGGAAATTCTCTGCTGTCGAAAGGCCCGGCTTCGGATTGTGAATGATAAGACTCTTATCCTGATAATAATGCTTATAGCCTGATAGCCATATGCAGCGATCAGCGGAAACTGTGCAATCAGTTCCATACTTTGACGAGGACATTTCGAATGCTGATGTCATCCGGGCAGTCATCATATGAATATAAAGTAAGCACACATCGCTGTAAGACATTCATCATATTCTTACTTGGTGCTTTTAAAATCACATCACGAGCAAACTTTCTTGGGAGCTCCCGGAACGTCTCCATCAATTCCTTAAATTTATTAAACTGAGTTCTGGTCGGCAGTTCACCGAATAAAAGCAGGTAGATTGTCTCCTCAAAGCCGAACTTGCTTCCGTGAAATCCACGTTCCAGATCTTCGATATTATATCCCTGAATATAGAGTCTTCCGTCTGAAGGAACCAGTTCACCATCCTGAACCGCAAAACCGGATACATCTGAAATCTCTGTCAGACCTGTTAAGACACCTTTTCCATTTGAATCACGAGGCCTCTCTTAACATCATATGTAACATAGAGGTTCTGATCGATCGTACCTGAATCATTGCAATAACCAACCAGTTCATCTAAAATTTTCTCGTACTCTGCACTTCCCTTTTCCAAACCTCTATCTCCTTTCGAATATAGTATTTAAGCCAAGCTTAAGTTTATCAAACTTTCGCCTAGCTTGCAAGACTATTTCGCTGCCTGTGAGGCAGTCTCATCTATTTCTATAATATATTTTTCAAATGCATTTATGATCGTGGTATCCAGGTATCTGGATTCCCGTACAAAATCCCTGCCATAATTACTATGCACATGACCATGTACCAGATACTGCGGATGATAGTCTTCGATCATTGTCCGGAAGCACTTGAAACCGGTATGACAAAGATCCTCGGAATCATTGATCCGGTACGCAGGGGCATGCGTGATCATAATATCAAATCCACGATGTTTTCTTATCTGCCGACCCAGCTTACGAATGCGCTTCTCCATTGCTTTCTCGGTATACTGATGCGGTGCACCATTGTACTGATACTCCATACAGCCTCCAAGACCCAGGATCCGTATTCCTTTATATACATAGATTCGATCGTCAATGCAGATACAGCCATCCGGTGGTGTGTCTGCATAACAGGTATCGTGGTTTCCATATACATACAGAACCGGGGCATGTGTAAATGTCGCAAGGAACGACAGATACTGCGGTGCCAGGTCGCCGCAGGAAATGATCAAGTCAATTCCTTCTAATTTTTTCTTATCAAAATAATCCCATAGGTATTTTGATTCTGCATCCGCCAGAACAAGAATCTTCATATCCGTATCTCCGTGTTTTCTTTTCTTTTCTACGAAACTGTACCCCGCCTGTTTCCATAAAGAAAACCCGCTCATCTACATTCGTACTCTGGATCACAAGACCCGCATAGCCTTATTATACTATGTCTGTAGTTTTTTTCAATTCCAGATTTTCCGGCGTATTAACTCCCTGGAAAGCAACAACATCTCTGGCATCTTCTACCAGCTCATCCAGAGTCGGGATCGAACCAACAACAATATCTGCCAACCAATCCATCTTCATGATCTCCTCAGGGCTCATTTCACCATCTTCATCATCACGAACCACTCCATTCTGTGAATAGAGCTTGCCGTAGAATGGACTTACCGTACCATCCTTGATCAATCGCTTCATCAGATTTACCAGTCTCGCCGTTCCAACCGGAAGATGGTTCGAACAGATCACATCGATCACTCCGGCAGACATGCCCCACCAGTAATTCAGAACCTTTACTTTCTCGTTCTTTTCTTCCAGCTTCCAGTTACCATCCAGAATCAACTGAACGATCTTCTCATAGAATACACGCCAGTTGTAAAATGGCATCGCAAGATTCGATATCTCGTTCCCATCGCAGGAATACAGACCGAATTCACGGGAGGCCGTAAGCGGTGTGATCATATCCTTATCGGATACATAGGAGATGCCCAGTTCCTTAAACCGTTTCTTCGGATCGGAGCCTTTGACCTTTGACCACTCCAGATAGATTTTCGCTCTTGGATTCACAAACTTTGCTCCCATCGCAAATGCGTTGATGTTCGCCGTCGTTCCATAGATCGGATAATCAGCTACATAGCCGATCCTGCCATCCTCACAGAGTGAACCTGCGATAATACCGGTTATAAACTTCGCCTCATACATTCTCGCATAATACGTTCTGACATGGCTGGTCGATACATTTAACGAGCAGTTTAATATCTTCAATTCCGGATATTTAATCGCAGCCTTTAATGACTCCGGAAGCATCTCCGGGCCGGTTGTAAATACAACATCGAATTTGTCCTGTGCGATCTGCTCCAGGCATTCTGCAAGCTTCGTATTATCATCCATATTCGAAAAAGTATGTGTCTCAACCCGATCCTTGAATTTACCTTCTACGCCCATTCTTCCAAGATCATGGCTGTAAATCCATACAGAATTCTCAGGCTCTTTATCATAAACAAATGCAATCTTAAGCTTCTTCGGTACCGGCGTGATACTGAACAGCTTCTTCTTTGACTCTACCGGTTCCAGCTTCGGAACGATCGTCATGTTCTTCTTCTGTGCACTTAATACGATCTCGTCCCAGACCTTTTCCAGATTTTCCTTTACCTCATCATAAGACATATCCTGTAATGCCTTGTATCCATATACATTTAAAAATACAAGCATAGCATCATCTACCGTGATCGGAAGACTGTCACTGCCGTTTTTCTGCCTGTATGCTGTATCAAATGCCAGATGTGCCGAATTCAGGTTCATACGATCATCATCCGTAAATCCACCATCCGGTGTCAATCCTATATATTCTCTTAATTTGTCATATCCGCCAAGCTGTGTGAACCATATATAGTTGATTCCTGTCTGCTTATGGAAATCTACAAATTCATAATAAATCTTGTTTTCCAGCTCATCTGTCCGCTTCGGCAGCTTTCTGATTACCATCGCAGGGACAGAATCCGCACCGAAATATTTCAGTACGCTGACACGCTTATTTCCCTCTATGACATAGAATTTATTCATATATTCATATACTTTGATCGGGTCATGGATTCCTTCTTCTATATGAGAGTCACAGAGAGATGACCATTTATTTCCGAATTCAGAATTCGCATCTAATATAGGCATGAAGTTACTTGCAAATGCTGTAGTACGGCCTTTTGTCGCTGTACCTACAACCCGATCGAGAGAAATATGCTGTAAACCAAGATTTACTTCGCCTGCAATATCGGAATTCGTGATCAGTTCATCCAGTACCGGCAGATATGGATATTCATTTTTAGAAAGTGCAGCCTGATATCTCTTTTCACCAAGCTTCTGCGCTTTTACATAATCATTTAATGACATGTTAAAAACCTCCTATCTGTGTCTAAATCAACCTGTTTAACTCATTGTTCCATCATTTTTTCCGTTCACTATATATATACAACAAAAACCGAAAATTACCAGTGGCAAATCGTATTTTCATCTTTTTCACGCCTTAAAATTTCTTATTCCGGTAAAGTTTTGTATATTTTTAATAAAATTAATTGTGCATTTCTTACATTTTTACCTTGAAATTTAAAATAGCGTGTGTTAATATAATATCAGAATAGTAAATAACATACAATCTTGAATTTTAAATCGGTGTGTGTGAATACTTATAAATCAAAGGAGCCTGTTTCCTAACTTCTTACAGGCTCCTTTTCCTTATCTTTTTATCTGCTCTGAAAGGTAATCGTTATCTCTGTTCCCACATTCGGTTCACTTGTTATATCAAGCTTCGCATCATGCTGCGCTACGATGTGTTTTACGATCGCAAGTCCAAGACCGGTTCCTCCGGTTGACTTCGACCGACTCTTATCGACCCGATAGAATCTCTGGAACACCAGTCCCAGATGCTCCTCAGGTATTCCGATACCGGTATCCTTCACCTTCATGACAACTGAATGATCTTTCTCATAAGAATACACAGTTACTTCTACAGTTCCATCCGGTTTATTATATCGGATCGCATTATCGGTCAGATTATATACCAGTTCTTCCATCATCATCTTATTACCCATAATATAGCTTGGCTGACCGGAGAACTTCAATGTAACATTATGTTTTTCTGCCGATAGCATCAGCATATCCACATTCGATCTTGCAACCGCACACAGGTCGATTCGTTCCATAGATGGTGCATTCTCTGTTACATCAAGCTCTGACAGACGAATAATGTCATTGATGAGGGTAAGCAACCGATTTGAATTACGATGGATCTCTGTAGCAAATCGTCTGACATCACCATCTGCCGCCATTCCGTTTTCAATCAGCTCAGAATAACCGGAGATTGCTGTCAGAGGTGTCTTTAACTCATGAGATACATTTGCCGTAAATTCCTGTCGCATCTGTGCATTCTCCATAATATCATTATGCTGTTCCCTGATTGTATCAATCAATGGACGAATCTCCTTATAGGCGTTAATATCGTCAACATGATCCAGATCCTTTGCCATCTGTCCGATCGGACAGACGATACTCTTTGTCAGATATCGGGATATCAGAACCACGATAATTACAAGCACCAGCATAATAACCGTCATACTTGGAAGTCCCTTCAAAAAAACACTGACAATGCTGCTTGTCTCCTTTGATACACGAAGTACACAACCATTTGAAAGCCGGATCGCATAGTAGAAAGTACTCATATTGAGCGTCTGGGAAAGACGGGTATCCTCGCCTTCTCCTTTCTCAAATGCCTCCTCAATCTCCGGTCTGTCGTTGTGTTTTCCCATGGTCTCCGGATCTGCCATATTATCATACTTAACCGTTCCATCCGGTGCAACTAATGTAATACGCAATTCTGTATTCTTAATCCTTACATTGCGGAGCTCACTGATATCATCAAATAATCCTGCACTCTTCAAGGTCTGTGTGTAATTTTCCAGATCGCGCATGATCTCCTTTTTAAACAGATCATAATAAACCGTTGTCGAAAGTATCATCGTACACAATATCGCAATCAGCGTCAATGCTATAAAGCGACTGTTGATCTTGCTGGATAATCGTTTGTCTTTTCTGACCTTCTTATCCTTTTTATCTTTCTGTTCTTCCATAAAAACCTGTTCTTTCTGTTATAAGATTCTTCTGTTATAAAATTTTCCTGCTTCTTCTTATTCCATCTTATATCCGACATTACGAACTGTCTTGATCATATTCCCTGCATCTCCCAGTTTCTGGCGCAGAGTCTTGATGTGCATATCAAGAGTCCTGGATTCACCTTCGTAATCCGTTCCCCACACATCCATCATGATCACTTCTCTCCGAAGTACAATTCCGGCGTTGATCATTAACAACTTTAACAATTCAAATTCCTTAAAGGTCAACTCACACGGAATATCATTCACATGCACGATACGCTTCTCGGAATCAAGGGTTACGTTCTTCAGTCGAAGAATCTGATCCTCCTGAATACTCTTGCTTCTGCGAAGCAATGCTTTAACTCTGGATATAAGCTCCATTACGCCGAATGGCTTTGTCAGATAATCATCTGCTCCGATATCCAACCCCTTTACCTTATCAAGTTCTGTTGTCTTTGCCGTCACAAGAATGATCGGCACACGCACAGTCTCCGGACGTTCTCTTAATTTTCTGACAATCTCTAGTCCATCCTGATCCGGTAACATGATATCCAGTAGGATCAGATCCGGAATCTTCTCTGTCATTCTGGAAAAGAAGCTCTTTGCATTTGCAAATCCTTCTGTTACATATCCCGTGTTCTTTAAGGCAAACATTTCTATTTCCTGAATGTTCATATCATCTTCTACAATATAAATCAATGCCTGCATCTGCCGTTCCTCCTGTCTCTGTTCTTTCTTATCTATAATAATATATTTCTAATATATGGTCAAAGTAATTTACACTTTATGATATCGTATACTTTACTATAAACTGTACTTTTCCTTATACATGCTGTACATCGCCTGAAACTCTATATTTGATTCCTGTTTGACCCGGTTCAAATACTCATGCATATCAAAGCTGTCTGTCTTAACCTGAAGCAGTGATGCAGCCACATTTGAACAATGATCTGCCACACGTTCATAATTATTCAGAAGATTTTCAAGAGCGATACCAAGCTCGATCGTACATTTTCCCTTCTGCAGACGTTTGATATGCTGCTTTTTGATCGTAGCATTCAGACCATTAATTACTTCCTCCAATGGTTCAATCCTCTTTGCTATTTTCATATCATCTTCATTCAGTGCTTTACAAGTCATGCTCATGATCTCATAAACTGCATTTGAATACAGATTTAATTCTGCCATTGCTTTATCTGAGAATACCATTTCTTCCTTGTGCATCTTAGCATAAATTTCTGCGATCGCTAATGCATGGTCGGAGATACGCTCCAGATCTCCGATACAATGAAGCCCATTGGATACACGTTTGCTGTCTTCCTCTGCCAGTTCTTTTCCGCTGACCTTCGCCAGATACGTTCCGAGTTCATCTTCGTATTTGTCTACGATATCTTCCAAAGCCTCAACACGTTGCCACTTCTCTTCCGAATAATCCTTCATCAACTCTAATGAATCGTATAACGCTTCAGCTGAATACCCTGCCATCTGATTCATAACATCCATGCTCTGTGTAACGGCAAACGCCGGTTGCTCCAGGAATCTGGCATCCAGATGCTTTAACGGTACAAGCTCCGCAATCTCCTCAACAGGTTCTTCTTTCTCACGGATCGTAAGAGTTGCCAACTTCTCAAGACCCTTTCCAAACGGAAGCAATACAATTGTTGTCAGAATATTAAATATACTGTGGATCACTGCAATGCCAGCCGGAGTTGCCATATCCTGTAATACACCGAAATTTACAAATGCATTGATCGAATAGAATACGATCATAAAGAGAATGGTTCCGATCAGATTAAAGTAAAGATGTACAAAAGCTGCACGTTTCGCATTTTTCTTTGCTCCGATACTGGATAATAATGCCGTTACACAAGTACCGATATTCTGTCCCATTATAATAGGAAGTGCCGTTCCATATGTAACTGCTCCTGTCATGCAAAGTGCCTGTAAGATACCAACCGATGCCGATGAGCTCTGGATGATTGCTGTAAATAATGCTCCTACGATCATTCCGAGTACAGGATTTGAGAACATTAAAAGCACATTTGCAAATTCAGGAACATCTGCAAGAGGAGCAACCGCACCGCTCATTGCATCCATTCCGTACATAAGGATCGTAAATCCCAAAAAGATCATGCCAATATCATGTTTTTTCTCATTCTTGGAAAACATCAGAAATGCAATACCGATAACCGCTAGGATCGGAGAAAATGAGGATGGCTTTAACATCTGGATCCAGATACTGTCTCCCTGAATTCCTGACAAACTTAAGATCCAGGAAGTAACTGTCGTACCGATATTGGCACCCATGATAATGCCGACCGCCTGACGCAGTTTCATAATCCCGGAATTTACAAAACCAACAACCATAACGGTTGTAGCCGATGATGACTGAATAACCGCTGTTACAGCCGCTCCAAGCAGCACCCCTTTGATCGGCGTTGAAGTCAGCTTTTCAAGGATACGTTCCATCTTACCGCCCGCCGCACGGGTCAGGCCGTCTCCCATTACGTTCATACCAAATAAAAACAATGCAAGTCCGCCAAACAGTGCAAGTACATCAAAAATACTCATAAAAAAATTCCTTCCTTTTTACATAAATTAGACATTTGTACCTTCGCACATCATCGTATAACAGGTATGTAAAAAGGAAAGGATTCCTACGTAAAGTCTGTGTAAAATTTTAAAATTTATTTTACATTTCACGCTGAATGCGTTTAATATTCTTCCTGGCTCTGTTCAAGATACGTTCTGTCAGGACCATCGTTTTGTAAAATACATACGGTACCGCCAATCAGTCCTACCAGACAAATACCATATCCTGCCGATACCAAAATACTCTCTGCCATACTCCATGATGACATAAGCCCGATTCCTTTCAACGTGACAGCTACAACCACAGCGATCACGCCCCAGACGATACTGTTCAATAACAAAAACATTTTTATCAGGTGCTGTTTACTTTTTCCTTTACCGGCATCTGCTGTCATATTCCATATACGTCTCATGACAATCACCTCCTGATCCTGTATCCTATAAGACTCTTAATTTCCGGAAATATGTTCTCCTGTTATATAATATATGACCCATTCTGAAATATTCGTTGCATGATCGCCAATCCGCTCCAGATATTTTGCAACCATCAAAAGATCGGTTTCCTGTTCCCCTGCATCTGCATTCCTGTGGATCAGATTGATCAATTCACTCTTCACTTTTATAAACAGATCATCTACACATCATCCTGGGCAATAACTTTTCTTGCTTTTGTAAGATCAAGATTCACATATGCTTCTATACTGTCAACCAACATGACCATGCTTTCTTTTGCCATTGCCTTAATATGTTCCAATTCTTTTACATAAGGTTTGCCTGCCATCTGGATCGTCAGTTCAGAAATATCTGCTGCATGATCACCGATACGTTCCATATCCGTTACCATTTTGAGTGCAGATGAAACCTGACGAAGATCTGTTGCAACCGGCTGCTCCATTAAAAGAAGTTTAAAACACAGACTCTCAATATCCTTTTCCTGCTGATCGATCTGATCATCCCTGCGGATAACCTCCTGTGCCAGATCAACATCCTGATTTACAAGTGCTTTGATCGCCTTTTCGATCACACCCTCGATCATGGATCCCATCTCAACCATTTCATCATTGAGTTTTTTCAACTGTCTGTCATAATTTGTCCTCATTATCTTTACTCCTTTTAACCAAATCTTCCTGTGATATAATCCTCAGTTCTCTTATCCTGTGGTTTCGAGAACATCTTCTCGGTATCATCAAATTCGATCACCTGACCCAGTAAGAAGAATGCTGTCTTGTCTGCAATACGGGTTGCCTGCTGCATATTATGTGTAACCATGATAATCGTATAATCATGTTTCAGCTCCATAGCAAGATCTTCGATCTTTGACGTAGAAATCGGATCAAGTGCTGATGTCGGTTCATCCATCAGTAAGACCTCCGGTTCAACCGCAAGTGCTCTGGCGATACAAAGTCTCTGCTGCTGTCCGCCGGAAAGACCCAGTGCCGATTTCTTCAGTCTGTCTTTTAATTCATCCCATATTGCTGCCTGCTTGAGAGACCTTTCTACGATCTCATCCAGTTTTTCTTTATTATGGATACCATGTGTCCTTGGACCATATGCTATATTGTCATATACACTCATTGGGAAAGGATTCGGATTCTGGAACACCATTCCAACCCGTTTTCTTAGCAAATTTACATCCATTCCGTCAAATATATCTTCACCATCTAACTTCACATCACCCGTGATGTTACAACCTTCCACCAGATCATTCATACGGTTTAAACATTTTAAGAATGTTGATTTACCGCATCCGGAAGGTCCAATAAATGCTGTAATCTGTTTTTCCGGTATTTCCATATTTACATCTTTCAACGCATGGAATTTACCATAGTGAAGATTCAGATTTTTTACATCAAATTTTATATTGCTCATCGATTTATCTCCGTTTATATCTATCTGTTATCTGTCTTTTTCTGTTTTCGCCGACATTTTCTTTGCAATTGCATCGGATGCGAAATTAATCAATACTACGAATACAAGAAGAACAACGGCTGTTGCATATGCCTGATCCGTATGAAGTCCCTCTTTGGAAAGAAGATACATATGTACGGACAAGGTTCGTGTGGAAGAAAATAAATTCTTCGCTATTCTCGGCACACTGCCTGCCGTATAGATCAACGCTGCTGTCTCCCCGACAATTCGCCCGGTTGCAAGGATAACACCGGATAAAATACCCGGAACAGCACTCGGTAAAACAACCTTAAATACTGTACGAAGTTTTCCTGCACCAAGTCCAAAGCTTCCTTCTCTGTATGACTTTGGAACAGCCAGCAAGGCTTCTTCTGTTGTTCTCATGATAACCGGAAGCACCATGATCGCCAGTGTAAACGCACCGGACAGCAGGGACAATCCCCATCCAAGCTTTGTCATAAATAAGATCATTCCGAACAAACCATATACAATAGATGGAATACCTGTCAGTGTCTCTGCAGTGATACGTACAATTCCAACCAGCTTATTTCCTGATTTTGCATACTCCACCAGATAAATAGCTGCGAAGATACCGATCGGTCCCGCAATCAGCAGTGACAGTAATGTCATAAACAACGTATTAACCAATGCCGGAAGCATCGAGCAATTATCCGATGTATATTCCGGCTTGAACAGATCCGGTGTCAGATTCGGAATTCCTTTTGCAAGAATATAGATCAAAATAAAAGCAATACAAACCAACGTCAAAGCTGCTGCCAGATAAACAAGTATCCGAAGGATCAGTGAGCCGGGACGTCTTTTATATTCCGCAAGTAAATTTCTTTTTCCCATTTAGTTCACCGTCTTTCTTTTTAAAATTGAAAACAGCAGGTTAATGATCAGAATGAATACAAACAATACAACACCTGTTGCGATCAGAGCCTCTCTGTGAAGATCCTGGGCATAACCCATTTCCATTACGATATTTGCAGTCATGGTTCTAACACCCTTCATCAATCCTTTCGGCATATGGACCTGATTTCCCGCCACCATGATAACAGCCATTGTCTCACCGATCGCACGACCAACGCCCAAGATGATCGCTGCCATGATACCGGATCTTGCAGCCGGTACTACGGTAAGAAATACACTTCTTTCATGTGTCGCTCCAAGTGCTAATGCACCCTGATAATATTTATCCGGGACAGCACTGATCGAAGTTTCAGATACACTGATGATCGTCGGAAGTATCATGATGCCAAGCAGTACAGATGCGGTAAGCATTGTATTTCCGTTCACTCCGAAAATCTGTCTGACTGCCGGAACAAGTACACACATTCCAAAAAATCCGTATACAACCGATGGAATTCCTGCCATCAGATTGATAAATGGTTTAATGACCTTATATGCTTTTGGTGGGCAGAATTTTGATAAAAATATCGCTGTCAGAAGTCCGATCGGAACGCCGATCACGATTGCCCCGGCCGTAACGTAGATACTGCCAAGAATAAACGGAAGGATTCCAAAATAATCATTGGTCGGTCTCCAGACTTTGCCAAAGAGGAAATCTGTCAGACCGATTGCCTTCATGGCAGGAATACCACTTGCAAATAAGAACACACAGATCAATAAAACTGCTGCTATCGATACAAATGCCGCTAACAGGAATACGATATGCATGAATATTTCTTTAAACTTTTGCATAGAGGACACTCCTTACTATTTGACATCTGCCCAGGTTGCTGCTTCTCCTGTAAAGATTGATTTTACCTGATCGGTAGTTAAATCAGTTGCAGGGTTATTCTTATTTACAATAACTGCGATACCATCCATTGCGATTACAGTAGCTGTAAGTCCTTCACTTGTCTCGCTATCCTTCAGTTCTCTGGATGCCATACCGATATCACATGTACCATCTGCCGCTGCTGTAATACCTGTTGTTGAATCAGATTCCTGAAGCTCGATATCCGCACCACTGTTCACTGCCTTATATGCCTCTGTTAATTTCTCCATAACAGGAGTTACAGATGATGACCCGGCAATTACGATTTTACCGGTTGCTCCTGAAGACTTAAATGCTCCTGAATTTGCAATCTCGATGTAACCATTGCTTGATACGATCTTCTGTCCATCTTCACTCATAATATAGTTGATAAAATCCTGTGCTACATCACTTACCTGACCCTTTGTTACAATGTTGAATGGTCTTGATAATGTGTATGTACCGTTGTTGATATTATCTGCTGTTGCTTCAACGCCGCCGATCTTAACTGCCTTTACGGTATCATTTAATGCTCCAAGTGAGATATAACCAATCGAATAATCGTCTCCTGCAACTGTTGTGAGAACTACTTCTGTACTGTTTGCTGTAATCGCGCTCGTAGTTGTCTTATCAACTTTATTTCCATCTGCGTCCTTTTCTTCTACACCAGTCAGTTCCACAAATGCTCCTCTTGTACCTGATCCTTCCTCTCTGGATACAACTGAGATCTCCTGTGATGTATCAAAACTTCCGCTCTTGGAATCTGAACCACCTTTACTTCCACATCCTGCAAGGCATCCTGCCGCAAGTGCTGCACTTAATGTTAACGCTAAAATCTTATTTCCTTTTTTCATTTTAATTTTCCTCCAATTGACTCTTTGGACTCAGAATCGTTCATCTTTCTGATCCATTCAAAATTATGTAAATTGCGAAACCGGATCGCGCGCCCTTTTCCGGATCGCAGAATTATCATACGGCATCTATGTAAAATACATCACCATCTCAAAGTAAAGTGAAAGTAAAAACTTTGTGTAAACGGGAGAAATGTAAAATTATGAAGAAACGCACTTTATGAGTTCTATGGAAAATAAAAAATATTCATGTTACTATGAACAGCAGATACAATTTCGTTTTACGAAGGATAAAGAAAAGAACGATATGAATATCATCGGACATGTATATACAGATTTTCAGGAAAAATTTGGAATTCCCAGACAGAGCGGTCTGGTGGATGAACTGACCGGAACGGTCGTTTTTCTGCCGGAATACAGGCAGCCGGAAGCCTTCCGGGGGCTGGAGGATTTCTCCCACATCTGGATCCTGTGGGAATTCCATAAAGCCAAACGGGAGAACTGGAGTGCAACAGTAAAGCCGCCAAAACTTGGCGGCAATAAAAGAATGGGCGTATTCGCGACCAGATCGCCGTTCCGCCCAAATAATATAGGTCTGTCTTCTGTAAAATTGACAGGAATTGAATATACCGATGACTATGGTCCAATCCTGCATATCTCTGGTGTCGATCTGTTAAACGGTACTCCTGTATATGATATCAAACCTTATATTCCATACACAGACTGCCACCCGGATGCCACCAGTGGTTTTACCGAACACATTCATACGGAAAAGCTGGATGTCATCTTTCCGCCGGAGCTTCTTGCAATGATTCCGGAAGCCAAGCGTCCTGCCCTGATTGGCATTCTTGCAGAAGATCCGCGTCCCGGCTACCAGCACGATCCCGACCGCAGATATGGCGTCGCCTTCGCAGGCTTCGACGTGCGCTTCCACATCAACGGCAACGTCCTCACAGTGTGTGAGGTGGTGGCTGTACAGTGACATTTTCAGATGGGGCATACCTATCCGGAACATCGGCCTTAACGAATCACCGTAAGGTGAGGAGTTTAGTACCGCTACGTGATAACTGAGACCTTAGCGAGCTTTGCCGAGATTAGTTCGAAGTTATACAGAGTAGGATAGAACGAAAGTGTTCTGCGGAATAAATATATATATACAGGCATTAGTGATTATGCGAAGCGTACGACTCTAGTGCTCGTGTTCCGGTACAACGGCGAAGAATATGAGGTCTTCGGTGCCTTCATTTGACAGGCTGTGGGTTGCTCCCTGCGGACAATAATGGCAGTCGCCCGGATACAGCTTCTCTTTGGTGTCCTCATACTCCATCGTTCCGACACCGGAAAGTACATAAATAATTTCACTGTTTGTCTCATGTGTATGTGTTCCGATCGATGAACCAGGCACAAGTCTGCCCTTCATGATCTTGTTATTCATATCCTGAAACATATGCACATGGAATGTTCCTTCTCCCCCTTTAAAATTCTCGATCGCTGATTCTGCGATTGTATCAAACGATATCTTCATATGATTCCTCCTTATATGGTTCCTTATATTAACATCCGCACACTCTTTATTCGATACTTTCAATCAATCTTCTGACTGCTTCTTCTATATGCTCCGGCATGATACCGGAATAATTAATGACCAGTGTATGATATCTGGCATTTTCGGTATTTCTATAATACTGGCTGAGAAATGAAATGTGAACGTCTCTTGCTTCGGCATTATTCCGCAGCCGATCGTCACTGTAATTCGTATCAATCTCCAACAGAAAATGCAGCCCTGAATTCTCTTCGCGAATACGAATCTTGTCCGGATTCATATATTTTTTAATGCAGGCAAGCACCAGATCCCGCTGTTCTCTGTAATAATTACGCATGCGGTTGATGTGTTTTTCCAGACAACCATCGGTGATAAATCTTGCAAGTGTATATTGCTCGATATTTGACACCGTACATGCATAAAAGCTGAGCATCTCATCATATCGCCGCATCAAACTCTCCGGGAGAACCATATAACTGATACGGATCGTAGAGGAAAGGCTCTTGGAAAATGTGTTGATATAGATGACCTTTTCGCCCACATCGATACTTTCAAGTGTAGGTACCGGCTTGCCAACCAGTCGAAATTCACTGTCATATTCATCTTCGATGATATAGCGGTTGTCCTTTCTTGATGCCCAAGATAACAATTCATATCTCCTGCTGACAGGTGTTACCAGTCCGGTCGGAAAATGATGCGCCGGCGAAATATGAAGTACATCTGCGCCAGATTCTTCCAGAGCCTCCATATTGATCCCATTTCCATCCATTGCCACAAATTTGCAGCATACATTCTGCGCCTGATAGATCCTTGATATCTTCTGATACCCCGGATCTTCGACCGCATAACATTTGTCATAGCCAAGCAGCTGAATGATAAGACCATAGAGATATTCTGTTCCGGCTCCTATGATGACCTGCTCCGGCTTCACATCCATACCACGGAACTGATACAGATAGCCTGCTACGGCGCTTCGCAGCTCATAGACACCCTTGGACGGTGATCGGGACATCAGCTCTTTGCTGTTTTCCGCCATCACTTCTTTTAAAAGCTTTGACCAGATGCTGAATGGAAACGCATCCTCTACCGTTGAGTTACTGGCAAAATCCGCAAAATATGTTTTCTTTTCTTTCGGCTTTTCAAATTGCTTCGCCGGTCGCTCCGGCAACGGCTTCATCAGATCTGCCGAAATGTCCGTAACATAATAACCGCTTTTCGGAATCGAATATATATATCCTTCGGCAACCAACTGACTGTATGCATTTTCCACGGTGATCGTGCTGACATTCAGATTTTTTGCAAGCAGACGCTTCGATGGCAAACGTTCCCCTGCTACAAGCTTCTTAGACAAAATATCTGTTTTGATCTGCTTGTACAGATATTCATATAACGTATCTGTTCCTCGATTTTCCAGTGCATATGTCAGCATAGCAAACCGCCCTTCACATTATTCCTGCCGGCATCACACCCCCTTTGCGATACCATAGTTATAAAATATTATATGTGGGAAGAAAGCATTATGCAAGTTTTTTACATTCTATAGATAGACAAAAACTCTATGGCATCCCGCCCTGTGCCTGTCCTTATAGAAATGCCGTGCTGCGTTTTCTACTCACTGCACATGTTAAATTCGTAAATACTCCTGTGCTAACTCGCCTTCGGCTCAAACAAGCACCCGTATTTACTAACAATGTGCAGTTCATAACGAAATCCTCGCAATGGCATTTCTATAAGGACAGGCGCAGGGCGGGATATCACATAGTTCTTATATATGAACAATAAAAAACGGTATTTATTAGCGTACAGTCAACCTGCTCAATAATAAATACCGTTATCTTATTGTTTGCTTTTACAGTCTTTATTTGATCATGTCTAAGAACATCTGATGAATACGGGTATCATCGGAAAGCTCCGGATGGAATGCCAGTGCGATCTGGTTCTGATATTTTACCGCTACAATGTGACCATCTACCTCGGCTAATACCTCAACACCCGGCTTTACACTCTCGATATATGGTGCACGGATAAATTCCATCGGATATACTCCAAGACCTTTGATCTCGCCATCATAATGAAAGCTTCCAAGCTGTCTGCCATATGCATTTCTCTTTACGCAGACCGGAAGGGTCGCAAAATGACGTTTATCATCATTGGACAGTTCTTCTGCAAGAAGGATCAGTCCCGCACAGGTTGCAAGAACCGGCATGCCCTGTTCGATCTTTTCTTTTAATACATCATACATATCAAGCTCTTTTAACAGCTTACCCTGAACAGTGCTTTCGCCACCCGGCAAAACGATACCGTCAAAATCCTGTTCCAGATCACTTTTCTGTCTGAGTTCTATTGTTTCTGCTCCAAGGCTCTCTAACATTTTCTCGTGTTCGATAAATGCGCCCTGAACCGCTAATACTGCTATCTTCATCGTGTCTGTTCATCCTTTCGCTTATGTCGATCATCCATCATTACGATATCCGCATCTATTTGTCTGTCTGATATTTTACTTACCACGCTCAGCCATAAGGAGTTCGATCTCGCTCTCATTGATACCAACCATAGCTTCACCAAGATCCTCTGATAATTCAGCGATCAGTTTTGCATCTGTGAAGTTTGTAACAGCCTTAACGATGGCATTTGCACGCTTCTCCGGATTTCCTGACTTGAAGATACCGGATCCAACGAATACGCCTTCAGCACCAAGCTGCATCATAAGAGCTGCGTCTGCCGGTGTAGCAACACCGCCTGCTGCGAAGTTTACAACCGGAAGGCGCTTGTGCTCATGTACATATAATACAAGGTCATATGGAACCTGAAGAACCTTTGCTGCATCATATAATTCATCTTCACGCATAGAAGAAATACGTGCGATCTCGCTGTTCATCATTCTCATATGTCTTACAGCCTGAACAACATCACCTGTACCGGGTTCACCCTTTGTACGGATCATGGATGCACCTTCATTGATTCTACGAAGTGCCTCGCCGAGATCCTTAGCACCACATACAAATGGTACTTTGAACTTTGTCTTGTCGATGTGATATACATCATCAGCAGGTGAAAGAACTTCACTCTCATCAATGTAATCGATCTCGATTGCTTCAAGAAGCTGAGCTTCTACAAAATGTCCGATACGGCACTTTGCCATAACAGGGATAGATACTGCATCCTGAATACCTTTGATCATCTTAGGATCACTCATTCTTGATACACCGCCTGCTGCTCTGATATCTGCCGGAATACGCTCCAGTGCCATAACTGCACATGCACCTGCTGCCTCGGCGATCTTTGCCTGCTCCGGTGTTGTTACATCCATGATAACGCCACCCTTTAACATCTGTGCCAATTCTTTGTTTAATTCATACTGTCTGTTTGCCATAATCGTAACTCCTTTTTTCATTTGATGTGTGTATTTATCTGTAACATATTCATCCTTGAATATCACTACTCAAAATCACGAACAGATTCACTACAAACCTGCTAGGATTTATTATAAAATTATCTGACCATATTGAAATATTCAATTTCAAACTTTTTCTTATATCCAAACTGACCATATCAATATGTCACATATGCAAATACCAGATATCAGATTATGTAAACTGACCTCTCGGACAGATCACCGTATTGTATAATAAACAAAATAGCAGGAAAATGTTGCGAAAACGCCTGCGTTTCGATGGTTTTGTGCCGGGATGGAGGACACAACGATTTTATCGTGTCCGAAATCCCGTGCATATAAAAACCAATCGAAGCAAAGTAAGTTTCGCATTTTTTCCTGCTATTTCTGTTTATATGAAATACAGTGATCATCCGGCTTCTAGCCAAGGCGCAGCATCGCGTCAATGCTCTTTCTGGCTTTCTGCATTGTCTCCTCTGTAAGGGTAATGCTCTCGCCCTCACCATTTACCACGCAGTTATAGACATCACCAAGTGTCGTCATCTTCATGTTGTGGCATACACAATCCTTAGACAATGCATAGAAACGCTTCCCTGGGTGTGCAAGCTGAAGGTGTGACACGATACTGTTCTCCGTACCGATGATGAATTCCTTTGCATCACTCTTTGCTGCATAATCCATAATTCCGGTTGTACTTCCGGCATAGTCTGCAAGCTCCGTTACTTCCTTTAAACATTCCGGATGTACCAGAAGTAATGCGTTTGGATGAGCTGCTTTTGCTTTCTCTACATCTTTTACGGTTACTCTGACATGTGTCGGACAGCCGCCCGACACCAGCTTAATATTCTTTTCCGGTACCTGCTTCTTTACCCATGAACCGAGATTACAGTCAGGAATAAATAAGATATCCTTTTCCGGCATATTCTTCACGATCTTTACTGCCGAAGAAGATGTAACACAGACATCACTCAACGTCTTTACTTCTGTTGTAGTATTCACATATGCTACAACTGTATAATCCGGATTCTTCTCACGAAGGGCAGCTAACAGATCATAGTCGATCTGGTCTGCCATCGGGCATCCGGCATCCGGCTCCGGCAGATATACTGTCTTTTCCGGTGATAACAGTTTTACAGTCTCTGCCATAAAACGCACACCACACATGATCATAGTCTTTTGAGGTGCTTCCGCTGCTCTCTGTGCAAGGCCAAAGGAATCTCCTACATAGTCAGCTACTTCCCAGATATCATGGCTCTGGTAGGCATGTGCAAGAATACAAATATCCTTTTCCTTCTTTATTCTCATTATTTCATCCTGCATCTCTTTTATATTCATGACAATTTTCTCCTTTGTCTGTTATGTTTTCATTTTTTGTTAAAGAATGCACAGTAAGTATACCGCATATTGAGAAAGATTACCATCTATTCTGTTAAATATGCATATCCACCAACATTCTGGCACGGTTATAAACATTCAACTTTGAAGAACCGGAATCTACATCAGCACTCACAATACGCCCTTCCGGAAGCTTTTGCTGAATGGAAGGATACAATCCCCTCCCACAGATATGATTTGGCATACATCCAAACGGTTGAACTGCCAATACCTTTTTGCAGTCATGCAGAATATGTCCTACCATCTCTGCACCGATCAGCCAGCCATCACCTGTTCTATATGTCCAGTTTACATAACCATCAGCCTCTTTTTTCATTATTTGAAATTCTTCCATCGAATAAAATCCATACTGCCGCATTGCTGCAATCATGGATCTCTGAAGACTTCCGAACAGTTTTAACCCAATACGATAAGCCACCTGTTCTATTTTGCTTACATCCGATAAATGCGAATCTATATAATACATCGCGTACCAGGATAATCCATTTGTATGGGATTCGCAATTATTCTTTTCGAGAAAACGGATCATATCCCAGTTTCCCAAATGACAATACTTTATATAAATCTCTCCGACGATCCCTATTCGTTGCTTTCTCGGCTTCACCAGTTCAATTTTTGAAAAATCCGCCGCAATCCTTATAAAATTCTGTTTCATTCTTGAAATTGTCAGATGTTTTCCTTCCCGAAGATCATATGCAAGAATCCTGATCCATTTCTTCCATTTCCTTTGTGCCTCACCTTTATGCACTTCATTTGGTCTGACCTGATTTAGTAAAAGCATCAGAATATCACCATAAAACAATCCAAATAACGCACGCCAGACCATATCAGGTTCCAGCTTCATCTGCTCCCCCTTCTCCAATCCCTGAATGTTTAACGACAATACCTGAGCTTGCGGAAATCCTGCTTTCCGAACAGCCGCCTTTAACACATGCAGATAATTTGAACCACGACATGCATCTCCGGCAGTCGGCATTAATAATTTTGTACGGTTCAGATCATATTTCCCTGATTGAAGAGCTGCTATCATCTGTCCTGCATTTAAGATGATCGGATAACACATATCGTTATTGACATATTTTAATCCAATATCCGTTATATCCGTTTCATTTTTTAAAATCACCGGATGATAATTTTTTGAATAAAACGCATATTTTAACAATGGAAAATGTGCATCTAACATTGCTGGAATCAACAGGATACATTTCTCCCGATCCGCATTTTCTCTGATCTTATACATATCTCCCTATCCCTCATTTTCTAAAATGCAGATATATACTTTCTCACTATCTGCAATGCCTCATATACCTGATCTGAGAGTACCACATTTTGCCATACTTTTTCAATACAAACAACTTGAGAAAGCATTTAATTTATTGACTTTATGACCGCGATATGTCACAATTTGTATCAATGAAAAAAGAGCCATAATTCTATGGAAAAATATAAATCAGAAAGGTTGAAATATTATGAATAAAGCTCTTGTCTTATTGTTTTTATTTTTTATCGGAAGTCTGATCGGATGGGTGATTGAATTGTTCTTCCGCAGATTCTGTTCTCCAAATGGTCGAACAACAAAGAAATGGGTAAATCCCGGCTTTCTGGTCGGTCCTTACCTTCCGCTATATGGATCAGGACTATGCGTCTTGTATATGTTAGCATCTATTAACCTGTCATTTCTGGATGAACATCCAATCATTGAGAAGATTGTTTTATTTGTATTTATGGCGATCGCTATGACCGTGATCGAATACATCACCGGATTGATCTTCATTAAGGGAATGAATGTAAAACTCTGGGACTACACAGAACGATGGGGCAATATTCAGGGAATCATCTGTCCACTGTTTTCATTCTTCTGGGCAGTTCTCGGCGCGATCTACTACCTGCTGATCCATCCACATGTTTTATCAGCACTTGACTGGTTATCCAGAAATCTTGCATTTTCATTCTTTATCGGATTCTTCTACGGCGTGTTCCTGATTGATATCGTTTACTCCTTCAACCTGATCGTCAAGATCCGTCAGTTGGCTACTGAATACGAGATCGTCGTTAAAATCGATGAACTCAAACAGCATCTGTTAGAGGAAGCTGAGCTCCGCAAGGAAAAATCTCATTTCTTCCTTGCTATGAAAAATGCACGACCGCTCCGTGAGATATTTGAGGATTCGTTAGAGAAATATTCTATTAAGAAGATTCTGAAAGAAAAGAAGAAGAAATAATATATTGATTTTATCTAAAAAAT
This sequence comes from Clostridium sp. AM54-37XD, assembly GCF_003478225.1. Lineage (NCBI taxonomy): Bacteria > Bacillati > Bacillota > Clostridia > Eubacteriales > Clostridiaceae > Clostridium > Clostridium sp. AM54-37XD. The sequence goes on along the minus strand of NZ_QUEV01000009.1, from coordinate 83,456 downwards.
ATGCGCGCTGGCTTATCACTATATCTTTATTGCGCAGAACACTCTCGTTCTATTTTCACGTAGCGGTACTAAACTCGTCACCTATTGGTGACTCGTTAAGGACCGACGTTCAAATAGGTCTGCTCCATAAAATATAGTGATAAGCTGGCGCGCATATTTTTAATGCTACTAAAATTGTTTTATGCTTCTTTCTTCTCCCCCACAGGAATCTGTGCGAAGATAATTGCAATAAAGATCAACAGGCAGCCAAGGAGCTGGCGGGCGGTCAACACCTCACCAAGGATCACCCATCCGGCAAGTACTGAAAATACAGATTCCAGACTCATGATCATAGATGCCAGCGTCGGATTCAGTCCATTCTGTGCAATAATCTGCAAGGTATAAGCAACACCGCTCGACATCACACCGGCATACAGAATTGCAACCCATGCATCCCATGACTGTAACTGTGAAAGCCATGCTGCTATTCCTGCTGCCGAATGTCCCATCTCTGAAAAGAACATCGGAAACGCACTGAATGCCCCGGCAACCAGGAACTGGATACAGGACATCCGTACACCATCAACCAATGGTGAAAAATGATCGATCACCAGAATATGTATAGCAAACAAAAATGCACAGAGCAATACAAAGAGATCACTGTTCTGAAATGATAGCGGCCCCGCTGTCATACATAAAAGATAAAGTCCTACAATCGTGATCACCATTCCAAGCCAGATATTCCAACCACATTTTTTCTTTAAAAACAAACCAAGAATCGGAACCAGCAGAATATAGCAAGCCGTCAGAAAACCGGCCTTGCCTGCCGGAGTGCCATAATACAGACCAAGCTGCTGTGCAGAGCTTGCAAAGAACAATGCCATTCCGCAGCACAGTCCACCGATCCATAACTTTCTCCGTTCTGCGGCTGTCTTTGGCTTTTTATTATTTGGATTAATTTTATCAAGTAACCTGATTACCGGAAGCAATACTACACTTCCAACCAGACTTCGTATACAATTAAAAGAAAATGGTCCCAGTGCCTGTCCGCCTTTACTCTGTGCCACAAAGGCGGTTCCCCAGATAAATGCCGTAAGAACTAACAGGAGTGAATTTCTGATTTGTCTGCTTTTCATTTGTATTTTCTCTTCCTATCTTGTTTATTGTCAAATAGTTACATTATTCCTTTGAATCATTTTCTGTACAGATATTTTTCCTGTCATATGCATCCAGAAAATGATGCTTCTCTCCGTGCTGCTTCCATGCAACAACCGTGTCCAGATTTACATTTTCCACACTCTTGAAAATATTCCCTTCCACATAAGGATTTACCTGCTTCAAAGTCTGAATCAGTTCCTTGATCTCAACACGTTTCGAACGATTCTCGTTATTACAAGTCGTACAGGTGTCCGTGAATTTACATGCACACTGGATAAAATGCAGACCATTATAATCCCTCCATGCCTTGATATCATCCTCACGCACCAGATATAACGGTCGGATCAGTTCCATCCCTTCAAAATTCGTGCTGTGAAGCTTCGGCATCATCGTCTGTACCTGTGCACCATACAGCATACCCATCAATATGGTTTCAATTACATCATCATAGTGATGACCAAGTGCAATCTTATTACAGCCAAGCTCCTGTGCAAAATGATACAGATGTCCTCGTCTCATTCGTGCACACAGATAACATGGCGACTTCTCAACCGTAAATACAGATTCAAATATATCCGATTCAAATATCGTGATCGGAATATTCAGACTTTTTGCATTTTCTTCTATAACCTTCCGGTTCGCCTCACTGTAACCGGGATCCATAACCAGAAACTTAACTTCAAATTCAAATTTGTTATGCAGCTTCAATTCCTGAAAACATTTCGCCATCAGCATAGAATCCTTACCACCGGAAATGCAGACCGCGATCTTATCTCCCGGCTTCACCAGCTCATATGTGTTGATCGCCTTGGTGAACTTTGACCAAATGCTTTTCTTGAATTTCTTACGCAGGCTCAGCTCAACATCCTTCGCCTTGTTCTGCTCCTCCGGTTTGCTCATAACATCTAACAGCCATGCAGCATAACCGCCTTCCAGACTCTCTGCCTGATATCCTTTTTCTTTCAAATGCTCCGCTACGTCGATGCTGACTACGCCTCTCGCACAGAAAATAACAAGCAGCTTGTCCTTATCCACCTCGCTGCTTGTCTCTATTTCTTCCGCAGGAACCGCAATCGCATCCGGCACTGCCCCATGAGAAATCTCAATGGCATCCCGGATATCGATCAACCGATAACTGTCTTTATCTCGATTCTTTAATTCCGCTATTGTAATGCTCATATGCACGCTGCCTTTCTTCCTAGTGCACCAATAATCTTTCATATATATTTAACCTACACTAAAATACCAAGCAATTATATGACCTAAAAAGTTACTTTGTCAATGCAATTATGGAAAACAGCTACTCTTGAAGAATATAAACGAAAACAGCTCTGTTTTAGATAGTCAATATATTCTCCTGTTTCAGCGTCAATTACCAGCAGCGAATCAGGAAAATAAAAATAATCATATGTATAACAGATATCCAAATCCTCATAATACGCCACGAGCCAAACAGGTTTGTACTCAAACGTCCCTAATTTTTCCCCCTCCACAAGCATATAATCAAGCTCCATAAAATTAAATGCCGCTGGTTTATCAATTCCTGGATATGCTGCATAAAATGCCTCATATTGTTCTGCGAATTTCGGTTCTATATCTTCAAAATCCATTAATGTTACTGCTTTTTCTCCTGCCTGCACCCCTGCAATATAAAGTTCCGCATTCATCACACCATTATCGTCAACACAAACAGTAAATAATTCAGATGTGCAGAACGGATATGGCGCAAACAACTCCGTTTCAGCTATATATGCCCCTCTATTGCCTGCAGCTCTGGTAAACTGAAAACAATAGCCATTAAAATCAATTGGTCTTGCACTTTCAAACGTACTATAACCAAGCGGTCCTTCTTCTAAAATCTCTACATCCGTAATTCCACATGCTTCCAAAAACAACAAGGCTTCATCACGCGCACAATCCATATCTTTTGCACATCTGTTTTCCACTGTATTCTCTAAGTCAACAATACATTCTGTTACATCTCCCAGATGATTTTCCAATGTGATCGTATCATCCGTCTTCATTCCGTAATATGTATATAAACCCGCAGTTCCCAGATAATTCTCCAGTGTAATTCCTGTAATACAATCATTTTCTTCTTTAAATGTCAAAAGGAATAAATTATCTCCGATATATCCAACATATTTCTGTCCCTCATAATTCTGTATCAATGCTCGTTTATCTGATGCACCTGCCTCACAGGCAATAATATTTTCTATTTCTTGATCGCAGGAAACTGCCTGTGATGTTTGTCCCTGATCCAAATAATATTCTCGAATTTTCTCCTGATATATATGTATGGTTTCCAGATCCTCTCTGCACAGATTCTTATAATCATTTTCCAAACGGTTCTCAAAAATTCCTTTCTCTTCCTCAAACACAGCTTCAACAATCTCCTGTTTTTGTTTTGCAGCATTCGGAATCTGCTTATATTCATATATTCTAAAATCAGAATCTGGTATATATTCAACACCCTCTATCGCAAGCTTAACTGTATTCTTATTTACTTTCCATTCTTCCATATAACTATCCGGAATATGCAAACTATTTGCCGCATCCCCTACATATGATATATTCTTCTCTTTTGCACTTTCACAAGCAGTTAATCCCCCAAAGCACAATAATATAGATATCATAAGCGTGACTTTCCCCAAATTATTTCTCACTTTGCTTCCTCCAATATTTGTCCATCTGCAAGACGTATCACACGATCCGCCCGACTTCCTATCTCTTGATCATGTGTTATCACAATCAATGTCTTTCCTCGTTTATTCAACATTTCTAACAACTCCATAATCGCGATTCCCATTTCATGATCTAATGCGCCTGTCGGTTCATCTGCAAGGATCAAATCTCCCCCTGCCACCATCAATCTTGCAATCGCACAACGCTGCTGTTCCCCACCTGAAATCCTGGTTACCTTTTTGTCTGCTAAATCCCTGATTCCTGTAAATTCTAACATTTCATTCACCAGTTTTTTTCTTTCCCTACCGGAATATCTGCCTGCCAGTAATGGCAGTTCTACATTTTCAAATACCGTATAAGATTTCATTAAGGCATAATTCTGAAATACAAATCCCACATGTTTACGACGAAATTCGTGAAGCTTATCTCCTTTCATCTCATGAACAGCAATATCATTATAATAGTATTCACCGCTTGTCAGATAATCCATAGTCCCAATAATATTTAATAATGTACTTTTCCCTGATCCGGATTGTCCCATGATCGATATGTATTCCCCATCCTGGACATCCAGTGATACATCCTTAAGCGCCGGAAGCTCCCGATGCTCATATATTTTTGTAACATTTCGAAGTTTTATCATCACTATTCTCCTTCTTTTCCTAACAAATCAATCGGTGAACACTTATAAATCATAAATACCGGGCAAATTGTTGATAATGCAACAAATAGTATGCTTATCTCTCCAAGGATAGGAACCACTCGCTTCCAGTATATACTTCTGTAAGAAAATACCATTAACTGATCAGGCTCTATTATATGAATAAACAACCACCATACAAGAAATAATGAACAGCCATAGGCTAGAAGAAACTTAAGAATATTCTCCCATAGGATCATCCAGGTTATATTTTTCATTGAAAATCCCGCCGTCAGCATAATTCCATACTCTCTTCGTCTCCGCAAAAAATCAAGTATCTGTATACATAAAAGTACAATACAAAATGTGAGTCCCACCAGAATTAACATCTGAATAATATTATAATTAATCTTCCGACTCATTTCTTCTCCATTTTCTATTGCTTTACCAATATCAATCACTTTTATATCTTTATATCCAGCCTTTGCCAGCTTTTGCATAAGACTTCTCTTTATCTTTACATAAGAGTGTCCTTGTTTTATAGAAAAATAGAAATCCGAATTATTACAAAATATCTCTCCCGGGCAGGCTAACACTTCATAATCCAACGGAATTGTTCCTGTAACATCTGAAAAATCCAGCATTTCCATTTGTGAAACTGGAAAACTTTGTCCCTTTTCTAATATCCCGGCAACTACATATGTATATGACTGACCTCCCACTTCGCCAATATATTTTGTTCCAACTTCTATCTTGTCCTTATATGCAGATCCCAGATATAAATACATGCCATCTTCCATCGGTTTTAATTCTTCGATTAGGATTCCTTCGTCTAATTTCATCTTCCATATATTCTGAATGGTTGCATCTATTTCAATATAATATAAGCCATCTTTTCCATCTTCATCATCGATTGCCTGAAAACTATGGCCTGTCTGAATATTTTTCAATTTCTCCAATGCCGGATCGGTATTTATATATCCTGTTTGCCACGCACAGGTTACAGCTTCCACTCCATCCACTGATTTTATTATATCCATTGCCGGGTCAGACTGTAATTCACTATCCAGTTCATCCAAAAAACGGATTTCACACAAGGTATCTATATTCCTGATTCCTGACTCTTGCAAAGAATGTCTGATATTGGTTGACATACTATAAACACTGATCAGCACAGCAATCAAAAGCAATAACACCATTGCCAACACAATATTACCACCCAGTTGTAAAACATGAGACATAACATTATCTGCTGCTAAACGTATTATATTTCGTTTTCTCATACTTAATCCCTAACCTCCTTTGCAGGCACCAGCTGTCTTAACAGCTTGCAGATTGGAAAAAGTAATACCAGCAACAAAATACCAATCATAAATATAAAATACCACAAAATATATGTATTCCAGACAAACGTCATCTTCTTTTTCATTGCAAGACAATAGAAAATCTGTAAACATCCTGCAACAATAATAGAAATTCCCATTAATATCCCGATTCGTACCAACTGCCACTCTATGATTCGTCTATCTGTTATTCCAACTGTTTTCATAATTGCAAAATCTCTTTTCTGTCGTGCATACCATACTCTTGCAATCATTATGCAATTTATAATACCCACTATGTACAGTAATATCAGAATAGCTGCTTTTAATTTATAAACGATATACACATCTGTCTGACTCTCATAATGATCCAGCAGCTGTGCATAATAATTATCTGATTGTCCAAATATCTCTATCAATTCATCAGCCTGCTCTGCAACCGGAACACTCTTATCCATAAGCTGGATTGTCATTCCCGGATAAGAAGATGAAGTATAGGTCATTCCATCGGCTATCCGGTTCAAAAATACATCTGATTCCGATGTCCAGTTTTCTAACGAGCCAAACGCAATAATCATTTTATCTGAATCATTTCCAAATGATTCCAGATACCCAGTCACCTGACAATCAATTCCATCTAATGACAAGCATTCCGTTCCATCTTTTGAAACTGTTACTGAATCCTTCCATCCATGTCCTACTACAAGATAAATGTTATCCGAATTCCATTCCTCCATTGTTGGATATCTGCCACTTTCAAGCAATCTGTTCCAGTTTCCATGATATGCCACTGCAATCTGCACTTCATCCGCATCTTCCTCACAACTGCCAATCGAAAACTCATCTCCTCTGATTACAGCATCACAACTAACATCGCTTATACGCTCCAGAATTGCTTTTGTACTCCGAACCGCCATCTCCTGTATTTGTCGATATTCTTCTATATCATTCAATTTATATTCCGTTGCTCCTGTGGTAGAGTAGATATTAATATAAGCGTTATACTTTGAAATACCATCCTGACTTTCATATTTTTGAATCCAATTACTCATAATCTGATATCCATTCAAAATTGTACTCAAGGACAGACTCATACCTACTAAAAAAAGTATAAATGTCAGCTTATCTTTTGTAATTTTATACATATCATCTTCTCCTGTAATCTGTGTTTCATTCATATCACTATAAAACAAAAACAAGCAACTTGTCCTTATCCACCTCGCTGCTTGTCTCTATGTCTTCTGCCGAAACCATGACCGCATCCGGCACTGCCCCATGAGAGATCTCAATGGCATCCCGAATATCGATCAACTGGTAACTGTCTTTATTTCGATTCTTTAATTCCGCTATTGTAATGCTCATATGCACGCTGCCTTTCTTCTTTGCACAAATCTTTTACCACTTCACCTGCAATGATCAGTCCTGCAACCGACGGAACAAATGCCACACTGCCCGGAATATCTCTCCGCTCTGTGCATTTATGCTGTGCTCCCGGAGGGCAGATGCAATTTGTTCTGCAGCTGATCGACATATCCTCAAGTGGTCTTACCGGCTGTTCTTCCGAATATACAACCTTTAACTTTTTCACGCCACGCTTCTTAAGTTCCCGACGCATAACCTTTGCAAGCGGACATACCCTTGTTTTATAAATATCTGCTACCTGAAACATACTGCCATCCAGCTTGTTTCCTGCACCCATACTGCTGATGATCGGCACTCCTTTTTTCTGTGACTGGAGCACCAGCTCAATCTTAGCCGTAACCGTATCTACCGCATCTACAACATAATCATAAGAGTCAAATGGGAATTCATCTGCATTTTCCGGCAGGAAAAAGCATTTGTGCATCTCGACCTTAGCATCCGGATTTATGTCCAGAATCCGTTCTTTCATAACATCTGTTTTATATTTCCCCACAGACTTTCTGGTGGCAATAATCTGGCGGTTCAGGTTTGTCAGGCATACCTTATCATCGTCGATCAGATCAAAGGAACCGACACCGCTCCGTGCCAGAGCTTCGCACACATAACCGCCAACGCCTCCAACGCCGAATACCGCTACTTTTGAATTTGCCAATTTGTCCATTGCTTCTTTACCAAGCAATAATTCTGTCCGGGAAAACTGTGTTAACATGTCTATCTCTCCTAAATAACCTACTAAAACGCTAGGCAAAATTATAGGGCCTGAAAAGGTTCTTTGTCAATGATTTTCTGGCAAAAAGGACCGGTATTATACCACGTCATATAATACCGATCCTGCTTACATTAACTATTTTCTAATTATTTAATCTTCCACGTCTTTACGTATCCGACGGATTTCTTTTTCAGCTGTTTCTTTAAAGCTGTCTTTGCTTTCTTTGTGCCTTTCACAGTAATGGTTGCTTTCTTATTTATGCCCTTGAATGCACTCTTACGGATGGTTGTAAGATTTCCTGCTGTGACTGTGATCTTTTTCAGATTCTTGCAACCGGCGAATGCTTCATTGCCAATCTTCGTTATACCCCTTCCGATCGTGATATTTGTCAGATTTTTGTTACCCTTGAATGCTTGGCTCGCAACCGCTGTTACTTTATAGGTAACACCACCCACCTTTACAGTAGATGGTATGGTAAGTTTTTTCGCTTTCTTGTTTGTGATCTTCATAACAGCAACAGTTGGATTCTTCTTTGAAGATGAAGTTACCTTTACTTTAATCTTCTTAGAAGGAACTGTAAGAATTGTACCTTTCTTAGCAGGCTTTGGCATTAATTTAACTGGTATATTATTCTCCTTTGCATATTTATATGCTACGGAATTTTTATTGCAAATAACTGTAGTATTTTGGTTAAAAACTGTCCACCAATATCCACTCTCATTCTCACCCTTTTTAAATACGTCAATTTCAATAACACTATCTGGTATAACAACCGATTTTAATTTCGGACAGCTAAAAAAAACTCCCTTACCGATACTTGTTACACTATCCGGTATCGTTATGCTGGTTAAATTGCTGCACATAGCAAATGTTTTACTGGAGATTCTTGTTATCCCCTCCGGCAATACTACTTTTTTAATTTATCACATGAAAAAAAAGCCTCGCATCCTATACTTCTTACATTTTCAGGTATGGTGATACTCGTTAGATCAGTAGTTGCAAATCCATAGCTTCCTATACACGTTAAGCTATTTGGTAACGTTATACTGGTCAGATTTAAGCAAAGATCAAATGCAAAATCTCCTATACTTGTTACTCCCTCCAGTATTGTTATGCTGGTTAAACTGCTACAATTCCAAAATGCAGAATCTCCTATACTTATTACCTCTGTCCCATTAATCTTATCCGGGATTACAACCTTTTTCTTATCACCTTTATACTTGGTAATAGTAATTCCATCCTTAGCTTCTTCATATGTAAAATCACCATATGTCTTTGACTCTTCCGCCTGTGCTGTCATACCGCCCCCACCACACAGCAACACACATAAAATCAATCCCAAGCCCGCATAGATCAGGCTTCTTATCTTCTTTTGCATCATTTTCATTCATCTCTCCTTTTCTCTTATGCTCCTTGTTTTTATAAGTTACATTGCTTTTTCCCATTTTTAGAAACAGTGCTAGGTACAATTAAACACAATTTTATCTGTATCTGACACTTTTTGTTTGATGTCTCTAAAAAAGCATAAACATTATAAAAAAAAAATAACTGTCAATAGTTCACAAAATATTTCTTAATTATTTAAATTTCGACAAAAAAATCCAGATACAACATCTCTGCCATATCCGGACTTCTACTAAAATATACATGTTATCTGTTCTGCTTATGTCTTTATCCTATGATTGCCTTGATTTCATCTTCACTCATTTCGGTTACATCCATGATCTGCTCTAAGGAATAGCCTTTCTTATGCATTTTCAGGATAATCTCCGATTTTCCTCGTGCTTCGCCTATTATTTCACCTTTGACTATGCCCGCGGCTTCGCCCTTTACATATCCCATCTCTTCTACGCCTTCACTCAGATTACACATGACTTTCACCTCATCTCTAATACCATTTCTGTCTACCGGTATGTCATACTCCTGTTTCATAAGCTTCAATTTTTGTTCTGCCGTCATTGTCTGCGACAATAATGTTCCAAGTAATCGATGCAGTTCATATTGTTCTTTCTTTGGTGGAATCTCCTTTGCCAGACCGATCATCACGATGTTAGGGATATCCAGATTTCCCTTCCAGTCCTGATCACCAAGTAAATCATCTTTTACCATATGGATATGACTCAGACTGTTCTCTTTCATATTCATACAGATCCAGATGGAATACACCTGTTTGATCTCGTTGTAATCAGAACCGGTAAATTCCCGCTCTTTCTGGGATGACACCAGTCTTGCCGTATAGAAGATTGCCCGATTTAAGATATGATACTTTGTCGGTTCATTCTTCTGTGCTTCCAGATTGATGATCACCTTTGCCAATCCATCCCGCATCCGTACATAGAAGATAATATCAAAATATATCTTTCCTTCATCAATCTCAGAATTCTCAGTATTCAACCCGACAATCCGTTCACCGGTTCTGGCATCCACCATATCTTTGTTCGTTAGTCCGGGTTCAACCGGAATCTGGCTGATATACGGTTCACCTTCGATCAATGAGGCAACCGTATCTGCATCCATACCTTTAAATTCTTCTACTACCCTGATCAGTATATGCGCCAGTATGATCTTCTGTCCAAGCAGACGCTTGGCACTGGCATCATACTGTGCTTTCTGATCAGTAGCCTTGGAGGAATATACAATTTCGTTATCCATGTCCCATCTCCTTTCCCGACAGAACAGAATAACATGCATATTTTAGCTTTGTATATTGCCTCCGTCTCTCCAAGTTTGATTGTAATGGATATTAAAAAGGAAAACAAGTTTAACCATAAAAAATCCGGATACAGCATTTCTGCCATATCCGGACTTCTACTAAAATATACACCTTATCTGTGCCGCCTGCGCTCTTATCTTAATCTATTTATAACACCATCAACAAAGTTCCCAGTCCGATCAGTACACAACCAATGATCGACTTCATCGTAAATTCTTCGTGCAGGAATACAAATGCAAGAATCAATGTAATAACGACACTTAATTTATCAATTGGTACTACCTTGGATGCATTTCCCATCTGAAGTGCTTTATAATAACACAACCACGATGCTCCGGTTGCAAGTCCTGATAGGATCAGAAACAACCAGCTTTTCTTCCCGATCGCGCTGATTCCGGACTGTGTATGTGTCAGGAACACCATGCCCCATGACATCACAAGCACAACTGCTGTTCGGATCGCTGTTGCAAGATTCGAATTTACTCCGTCAATACCTACCTTTGCAAGAATTGATGTCAATGCCGCAAATACAGACGACAACAATGCAAATACAAACCACATATAAATCCTTCTTTCTTCTTTTATTATCTTCTTTTTCATGCAACTGTGCAATCTATGAAATCTTAACTTTTTCTCTTAACTGCCTGTCGGTAAATGAAAAGTGCGGCAACTGCTGTTATCAGTTCTGCTACCCAGAACGCATTCCAGACACCGACAACACCAAAGATACGACTGAGTACAAATGCAGCCGGAATGATGACAACCACATAGCGAAGCAGGGAGATCATCAATGATGGCGTACCCTTGCCAAGTCCCTCTAATGCACCGGATGAAGTCACGGATACCGAAGAAACAATAAATCCGGCACAGATGATCCGAAGTGCCGTCACGCCCTCCGTGATCGTTACCTGATTATCCGAGAACATTCCGATCAATTTAGCCGGGAAGATCAGACAGATCACTGTTCCAAATACCATGATCAGACCAATGATCGTAAGTGTAATATTATAAATGCTGCGGACACGCTTATGCTCTCCCGCTCCGTAATTATAGCTAATTACCGGACGCATACCCTGGATCATGCCGTTTGCAGGAAGATATAAAAATGTCTGCAATTTATAATAGATTCCAAGGATCACAACATAGATCTGTGAATAGGTACTTAATATCGCATTCAGTGCAGTCGTAAGCAGGGACGGAAGTGCCATATTAAGAATAGCCGGAATACCAATCGCATACAACTTCCCTGTCAGATAATCCTCCGTATGCAGATATCGTCTGCCGATCTTTACGGATATTGGACGGAACACATAGACAAACAGATAGATCAACAGGGTAAACACCTGTCCAAGTCCGGTTGCAAGTGCAGCACCCCGGATTCCCATTTTCGGAAATGGTCCGATACCGAAGATCAATAGAGGATCTAATACAATGTTCATCAGGCATCCACCGCCAAGTCCGACCATTGTAACAACCATTCTTCCAACTGCCTGATAGATCTTCTCAAATGACAGATCAATGGAAATAATAACAGAAAATGCAAATACGATCATCGAATACTGAATTCCCATCTGAACAACTGTCTCATTCGATGTGAACATCCGCAGAAATCCCGGCATGATCAGGATACAGACTACTGTCATGATCACACCATGAACAACAGAAAGAAGAGTACCCTTTGACGCTGCTGCATTTGCCTTGTCCGGTTCCTTTGCGCCGAGATAGAACGCGATCACCGCATTGATTCCCACGCCAAAACCGATGGCTACCGCATTTACAAAATTCTGGATCGGAAAGACAAGCGACAGAGCTGTCATCGCATCCTCGCTGATCTTCGCTACAAAAAAGCTGTCCACAATGTTGTACAGAGAATTGACCAACATCGATAATATCATCGGAAGTGCCATTGACAAAAGCAGCGGCAGCACCGATCGTTCTTTCATAAATTCTTCGTTCATATGTTTCTCCCTCTCTACATAAAAACGCCACACAGTTATAAATGGTTTCACTTATAGCTGTGTGGCGAAAAGATGACTTATTTATTATCCGGAAAAATCCACTTCATTCGTTTTCGTGGCTATTCTACCATATTTTTTCAGAATGTCAATAAATGCTTAGCGAATATAGTATACTCTGTTATCCTTTCTTGGAATAACATCAGGATACGCTCCATCCGTAAATCCAAGTGCGCAATGTCCGACACCGATATAGTCGCCGGTGATTCCAAGGCCTTCAAGGATCTGCTTTCCTTCTTCGCTTTCGAATTCTTCTTTTGCACGATGGATCCAGCAGCTTCCGATTCCAAGATCATGTGCGGCAAGCATCAGATTTCCCATCGTCAGGCTTCCGTCATAGACAGCAGTCGGACAGGATGCATCTGCCAGTACGATCAATATAACAGGTGCTCCGTAAAATGGATCAAAGCCTTCCTCCCAGCCGCCGATCATACGGTTCATCTCCATGATCTTATCCCGCATCTCTTTATTTGTTACCGCAATAATGATCGGAGACTGCAAGCCTCTGCCATTTGCAGCAAATGTTCCTGCTTCAATGATCTGATCCAGAACATCCGCCGGAACCATATCCGGTTTGAACTTCCGGATGCTTCTTCTCGTTTTCATCTCATCCAAAACAACGCTCATCTTAAAATTCTCCTTATTACAACAAGCTCTTGCGGAGTTCTGCTCCGTCTTTTGCGCTCAAGTACGCCGGTGCTATATCGAACACGGTCTTACATCCGCTCTGTCCTTCTTTGTACAGGCGGTATGCTGCTCTTGCATAAGCCACGATGACACAGGATGTGAATTCCGGGTTGGAATCCAGCTTCAGGCTGTATTCGATCACATGATTATTTTCCAGATTCCAGCCGGTCTTACCGGAACGGATCACAAATCCACCATGAGGAATTCCACTGTGGTTTGCCTTTAATTCTTCTTCACTGATAAAGTGAACCGTTGTATCATAATCGGCAAAATAGTTTGGCATGTTCTTGATCGTTTCTTCAACTTTTACAGGATCGGCACCATCCTCTAATACAACAAAGCACTCTCTTGTGTGCTTCTGTCTGGTTGTAAGTTCGGGATTCTCACCATTTCTGACTGCTTCCAGTGCTGCTTCTACAGGGATCGTGTACTGCTTGCCATCCTTAACACCCTCTACACGACGGATCGCATCGGAATGTCCCTGGCTGACACCTTTTCCCCAGAATGTATAATCACGACCTTCCGGTAAGATTGCATTTGCATACATACGGTTTAAAGAGAACATACCCGGATCCCAGCCTACTGAGATGATGCCGACATGACCATTCTTCTTTGCGGCAGCATCTACATTTGCAAAATGCTCCGGAATTCTTGCATGTGTATCGAAGCTGTCTACAACATTGAACATCTCTGCATACTTTGGTGTCTGCTCCGGCAGATCGGTAGCACTGCCGCCGCAGAGTATCATAACATCGATCTTATCCTTCCACTGCTCCACATCATTTACAGAACAAACGGCTGCTCCCTCTGTTAATATCGATACTGTCTCAGGTGCACGTCTGGTAAATACCGCTGCAAGCTCCATATCCGGATTCTGCTTGATCGCACACTCAACACCTCGTCCAAGATTTCCATATCCTAAAATACCTATTTTCATGTTTCATACTCCTTTACAAAAATTACTCTTCTTTCAGTTTAATGATTCAAAAAGAGCCTGTCAACTTTTTCATTGACAGACTCCCATTTCTTTTTCTCAACAATATAATTCTACTTTAAACAGTCTTCCTCCGTGATCTCGCGAATGACTCTGCATGGATTTCCGGCAGCCAGTACTCCCGATGGGATATCTCTCGTAACCACGCTTCCCGCTCCGATCACAGAACCGCTGCCAATCGTTACACCGCCACATACTGTTACATTTCCTGCCAGCCAACAGTTATCTCCGATCGTGATCGGCTTCGCATACTCCCGGTCTGTATACACGCCGTCTTCCCTCTTATAAATGTTACGCTCCTGAAAACGAAACGGATGCATCGGTGTCAGCAGAGAAACATTCGGTCCCATAAATACATTGCAGCCGATCTTAACAGGTGCACAGTCCAGACAGGTAAAATTAAAATTCGCATAACTGTTCTCGCCTATCTCGGTAAAGCAGCCGTAATCGAACTGAACCGGTCCCTGAAGATATACATTCTTACCCTTATTCGGAATCAGCTCTGCCAGAATCTTCTCGCGTTTCTCATCCGTCTCAAAGCAGTCATTATACTCCTTACTCAACCGATGCGCATTCTGTCTTAATTGTATTAATTCATCATCAGATGGATCATAAACGAATCCTGCTATCATTTTTTCTCTTTCTGTCATCTTAATATGCCTCCGTATAAAAACATTGGAAACTTCTTATTCTATCTCAGCCCGTACCTCTTTTGTAATCGTTTCCCCGCCATTCTGATACCAATTCTCGACAAAACGATCAAATTCATCGAGTGAGCTCTCGCCGGTTACAATCTTTAGATAGGTGTCACTTTCCAGATTCTCAAGGCTCCACCAGTCTGTGACCATCGTTTCCGTTTCTCCAAAATATAACGACTCTACTTTGTTTGTCCTTCCATCGTTTAAGATCTTACAGGCTGTGATACGGGAAGCGTACGCCGCCCAATCTTCCGCACTGGCATTCTCCGCATCCTTCAGATAGGATTCGCATGCCTCATAATAGGAATATTCCAGTACGTTCAGATCATCTGCGGATTTGTCCCCCGCAAATACATGATTCAATTCTCCATAGCAGATCTGCAAAGCATTGTTGTAATCTACATTAATCGCAAACGGTCTGGCGGTAGGGTCTACATTTTCTTTATAATAATCGACAATCTCCTGATTGTCTCTGTCATTATACCGCAAATAGTCAAATAATACACTAACAATCTTACATGCAATCTCCGGATATTCATAACCCTTACGCACTACAATATACTTACTGGAAGGATTCTGTGTATGATAACTGGTAAGTCCGGATTCCTCTGTTGCGATCAGATAAGGCTGCCACTCGGCATCTTTATTCTGTTCCACTGCCTGCATCAGTGGATTATTCGGCGCCCACCAAGGGCCAAAGAAAGAACCGCATTGACCATCCACGATCAGCTCGATCAGGTTACTGCTCGTCCGCATCAGAAAATCCTGATCCAGAATTCCCTCTTTATACAACTCATGGATATGGGCAAGTGCCTCTTTCGCCTCCGGCTGAACCGAACCATAGACAACATTGCCGTCCTCATCATAAATCCACTGTTTCGGAAATGCACCATATGCAGCAAATATAATATCTAATGTGTATTCGCTGCTATAACCACAACCGCCGCAGAGACTGGTATCACATACAAGCCCTACGGTATTTCCTGCCCCATTATGTCCGGGATCTTTTTCTTTAAATTGTCTTATGATCTCTTCTACATCCGAGAGTGTTCTCGGTGCGGACAGCCCAAGTGCATCCATCCAATCCTTACGAAGCCAGATCAGATTCGGTCCGTCTGAGATATTCGTTTCCGGTATCGCCATGATCTTCCCGCCAAAGGTTACAACATCAAGGATATCCCGACCATAGCTTCCATATATATTCTTGATCGTATCGCTCATACAGTTATTATAGCTGTCTGTCAGATCTGCGATCATATCATTATCCACCAGATACTGAAGCTCATCCAGATCCTCCACGATCATCACATCCGGAAGATCATTCTGTGCGATCACCATGGTCACACTATCGGTATATTGCTCATCCATAGCCTCAAACACATCCTGGTTTTGAACATTTAGCCTTTCATTCAACAGCCTTGTATAAGCATTATTTTCATACGTCTCGCCATCCGGGAGATTGGAATTATTTGCTCCGGACAGCTTACCCAGTGTGTAGGTAAGCTGTTCCGGATATTTTCCGTAAGGTGTCGTGCGGGCTGTATATAACGCAGCTTCATATTCTTCTTTTGTCTCTGCATTCTCCCGGGTGGAGGGGGTAGCCCCGGAATCACCGCATCCACATAAGATCAATAAATTTATAATCAGCACACATGAAATAATCTTTTTTAAATACGAACCTGTAATCATATACATTCCTCTGTTTCAACCAAACTATAAGCAAATAATCATATGATCCCTTAACCTTTTACACCACCGGAGAAGCTCTCACGATAACACTTCTGCATAAACATGAACAGAATGATGATCGGAATTGAGATCAGCACCGCACCGGCTGCAAAGGAATTGAACCACGGATACACATATTCTTTCTCTAACATATTCCAAAGTCCGATAGATACGGTATAGTAATCCTTATTTGCACGGCAGATAACCTTTGCAAATACGAAATCAATCCAAGGAGCAAGAAAGGAATTCAGAACCGTATATACAATGATCGGACGGCTTAACGGAATAATGATCTTAGTAAACGACTGCCATCTGGTTGCTCCGTCCAGATAAGCTGCTTCCTCGATCGACTTCGGAATCGTATCAAAGAAGCCTTTTGCAATATAGAACTGTAAGCCTGCACCACCGGAATAAACCAGGATAAGTGCAACACGGATCAAGGATCCTTCTGACAGTCCGATCGCCTTTAAGATATAATAAACTGCGATCATAGCCATGAATCCCGGGAACATACCAAGGATCAATGCTACATTCATAAATGGGCGTCTCAGTCGGAAACGCATTCTCGACATACAGTATGACATCGCCAATACAAATACTGTAGATATTATACAGGAGAAGATCGCAATAATCAAAGTATTCATGAACATCTTCGGAAAATTCAGGATACCAGTATCTGTAAATAACTTTGTGTAATTGCCAAGAGTATACGCCTTTGGCAGCAATGTAGAAACATACTGTCCTTTTTCTCCACGGAAGCTGATCAGAACGATCCACAGAATCGGGATCACCCAGATCACGGAAAGAATTACCAGTATAATATGAACAACGATATCCGATGGTGTAAGCTTCTGTTTTCCATTTATTTTCTTACCTGTTTTAGTCATTACTGGAATCCCTCCTCGTCTTTATAAGATGTTGTATTATGATAAGTGATCAGAGATACGATCGCAAGAACGATAAATGTCATGATACCGATAACCGCACCCAGATTATAATACTGATTATCAACTGTCAGCTTGTAGAGCCAGGTAACCAGAAGATCGGTCTTTCCTGCTGTCTTTCCAACCGGAATCGGTGCTCCGTTTGACAGAAGATAGATTACATTAAAGTTATTAATATTACCTGCAAAGGTCGTGATCAGATACGGAGCTGTTACAAATAACATATATGGAAGTGTGATCTTAAAGAAGATCTTCACCGGTCCGGCTCCATCTACTTTTGCGGCCTCATAGATATCTTCCGGTATACTTTGTAAGATACCGGTCACCTGCATAATGGTAAACGGAATACCGATCCAGATATTGATCACGATAACCATGATACGGGCAATGGTTGCGTTGCTCCAGAACGGAATTGCATTGTCGATGATATGATGATTCAGTAATAAGGTATTTACGATACCATTCTGACTGAAGATCGTACGCATCAAAAGCAGGGATACAAACTGTGGAACGGCTGCGGATAACATGAAGATCGACCTCCACACACCCTTACATCTTGTTCCCTTTCGATTGATGACCATTGCAAGGATCATACCGAAGATATAGTTGGTAAATGTCGCAGCAACCGCCCATACTAGTGTCCACCCAAGAACAGACCAGAATGTACTTCCGACTGCGTCATTAAAATTCAAAATCTTGGCAAAGTTTTTCAGTCCTACCCAGTTAAACAATACTGTATGAGAATCCAGCTTACTGTAATTTGTAAATGCCATACAGATCATGAATACGAGCGGAAGGATCGTAAAAACAACAATCCCGAGTACCGGAAGTGGAAGCAGAAACATATGAAGGTTTTTATCAAATAAACTCTTAATATCATCTGTGAATCCCGGAACTTTCTTCCCTGCATCATGCAGGCACTGTGCACGATATGCGCTCTCGACACTGACTACCCAGAGGCATACAAATGCAAATATGATAAATACCGTGCTACTCCATATAATAACATCAAAAGAGAATTGTCACCCTGTGTATATTCAAATATGCCTTTTGCATCATTCCACACCTTCTCCTGTTCTGCTCCTCCCAGATGGAAGAAATCGGTCAGAAGAGATGCACCGTTTTTTATCATGAAATAAATAAATATGCTTTCAAGTACCAGAAATGATACACCTTTTACAAACTGTTTTCTGACAATGTTTCCGAATCCCATGATCAGGAACGATAATCTGGTGATCCAGTCACCATTTCTCATGGCCTTGAAAACAGTATATGGATAATCACTTCGTCTTATTTTTTTCTTTTTGCTTACTGTCGCTTCAGCCATCCTGACACCTCCGTCTCAAAGTAAATGTTACGTTTTTGCGTTTCTTTCATAAGATAAAGTGTTCCACCACCCTGTGGAAATGGAACACTTCGTCTTATGCTCTGTTTATTTTTACTCTGCTACATCTGTGTTCAATGATGTATTGAATGCTTCTGTCTGCTCAGCAGCATTATCATGTGTAACTTCACCATTCAAGAGTGCCTTACCAAAATTCTCTGCTGGTGTCCAGAAGTTACCCATCTTAGGTACGAACGGCTGGATCATAGATGTATTGTTGAAGGTATCGTTCTGAGCTGTTACTAATGCATCATTCTTTACCGTATCACTCTCTAAAAGATTTGTGTTACAAGGAACAATACTTCTTGCTTCATAATGTGACTGCTGTGATTCCTCGTTACCAAGGTACAGGGCAAGTGCTACTGCTACCTGTGGATATTCACAGTTTGGATTTACACCGATTGCCTTTGAACCGGCGAATGAAAGTAACTGCTTGTCAGATCCGCCGATCTTGGCTGTAGGCATAGCTGCGATTCCAAGATCGTCACCAAGTGCATCATGTAATGCCTTATAATCCCATGAACCGGAGAACATAGCTGCGATAGATCCATCTGTCATACCGGAAATACCAACACCGGATTCATCATTTACAAAATTCTTATTTGCTACAAGATCTACAAGGTAATCTGTAACAGCCTTTCCATTGTCTCCGCCAAAATTGATTCCTGCGTCGTTATCTGTACCATCACCGAATAATGTACATCCGTTTGCAAGATAGAATGCTGCATTATACCAGCCGTTTGTAAGAGGAAAAGCAACTTTTCCTTTTTCAAGCATTGTATCAAGGCTCTTTACATCGCTGTCTGAATATACTTTCTTGTTATAGTATAAAAACCATGTATTTGTTGTAAACGGAACACCATAGATTCCGCCATCTACTGTGATAGAATTCACAACTGCCTGTGAGTTTGTTGACTTTACATAGTCTGCTGTGCTTCCGCCTAACTCCGAGATTGCATTTGCATCGATCAGTGTCTGTAACTGGTCGTTTGCGAACATATATACATCTGCTGATGCGGATACATCCTGTGTTACGGTCTTTCCTGCATCTGCCTCGCTGCATGTACCATATTCAAATGAAAGATCCCAATTTGGATGTTCCTTATTAAATGCTTCACATCTTCCCTGAAGCCATTCACCATAATCCGGTGACTGATCCTCAGCAGGTCCCCATACTGTAATTGTTGCTTTAATGTTTTCTTCTTCTGCAGATGCATCAGTACTCTCTCCTGATGTTACCTCTGCATTTGATGCTGTTGTGGAATCCTTAGATGTATCATCCTTCTTATCTCCACATCCTGCGAGTAATGACATGCACATAGCTCCTGCCAGTGCAATTGCTGCATACTTTCTAAACTTCATAACCGTTCCTCCTTTAAATAAGTCATGTTTTTTGTTTGTTTTTTAATACTTTTGCAGTACCTTTACCTTATGACATTATTATAAAAAGGAACCGTTTCACCGTATATATCAATAATTTCAGAAACATGTTGGTTTTTTATGAATGTTTGATTTCTGCATGCAGTTCTTTTGGAAAATGGATCGTGACAGTCGTTCCCCTGCCAACTTCACTGTCGATACAAACCGCATATTCCGCGCCATAATACAGTTTGATACGTTCATTGACATTTCGCACACCATAGCCCTTCGAATCGGCAGTCAGTATCAGCTCCGCCTGTTCTTGGGTCATACCGACACCATTATCGGATACCGCAAACCGGATATCTTTATCGTCCTCTTTTCCACTGATCCGGATCTCTCCTCTGCCATCCTGTTTCAGATCTATGCCATGATGGATCGCATTCTCGAGGATCGGCTGTAAGATCAGGTTCAGTGTTTCATATTTTAAAATGGAATCATCGATATCATAGATAACATCGAAACTGTCATCGTGCATCGTAAGCTGGATATCCAGATATGCTTTGATGTTCGCGATCTCATCCCGGACAAGCAGGATATTCTTTCCCTTATTTAACGCTGTCCGGTAAAAGGTGGACAACGACAACGTGATACGACTGATATCCTCCTGGTCTGCCTCTAATGCTTTCCAGTTAATGATAGACAGGGAATTATACAGGAAATGCGGATTGATCTGCGCCTGCAACGCCCGCATCTCATATTCCTTTTCTTTGATCTTGCTTCGGTATACTTCATTGATCGTTGCATCCAGACGCTTCGTCATACTGTTATAACCATTGATCAGATCACCGATCTCATCCGTACTGTCATTCTCAATCTCCATACCAAGATTCCCGGTTTCCAGATTACGCATTTTCTTCTGAAGCTTACTGATACGTTTCGTTATGAACTCGGAAATTATACGGATACATGCGACTGCTGCGATCAGACTGACCAGGATTGCTGCTGCAGCAATTATTAAGATTGGCTGAATCGAAGAAATGATCAGTCGATCCGGCTTATAGATCCAGATCTTCCAGCCGGATGCCTTCGACTCCCGCTTAATAAACTGATAACCGGAATCCTTCTGCCCTACTGTTGCAAAGAACTGTTCCTCTGATAATTCATACGGCTGTTTTTCTTCTGTAAATACACTCTTTTTAAAGATGCAGTTACCTTCTGCATCCTCTATCACAACGCCATAATTATCAAATACCGTTTCGTTATTAAACGGCTGGAATACGCTGTCATAATCCACCCCTACATAGAGCAGACCCTTCGCCTTTTTCTGCTCCAGCATGGCCATGCGGTTTAACGAATACGCAGTCTTATCCTTCGCATTCACGATCCAGTGGATCTGGTTATCGTCAACTATTCCATAGTTCGTCTCTTCATTTTCAAGCGTGGTAATGGGGGCGATCGTACTGCCGTGCTTCACCTGACAGGCATCCGTGTAGATCGTTACCTGCTTTACATCATCATGAAAATACATAATAGAAGAAAGCAGGGGATCTATAACACTTGCCACCTGCTCATAATTCTGATATGTACTCTGATCTGAGCTTAAGATCTTCGCGATCGACTGATTATAGGATATATAATTAGAAAGATTGTTATAAATCTCTAACTCATTATCAAGCGCATCTGTCGTCTGTGTCAGATACGATTCCAGGATCATTGTCTCACGATCCCACAGGATCTTCTTCATCTCATGGTAGGTGATCGTCAGCGTGATCATGATCGGAAGAAACCCGGCAAGTATATAAATGACCAACAGCTTGCCGGATAATCGCAGATTCTGGAACCCTCTTTTTATCCTTTTATCTATTCGTTCTTTATGCATCCGCCTGTCCTCCGCTCTCTCTGAATTTCTGCGGACTCACGCCAAAGAACTCACGGAAGCTGGAACAGAAGTAAGACACATTCGGATATCCGCACGCCACACTGATATCTACGATCTTCGTCATGCTGTTCTCTAACATATCCTTTGCCTGTTCCATCCGGTATGCCTTGATGAATTTGCTTAGATTCTGTCCGGTTTCCTTCTTAAATACCGTACTTAGATAGCTCGGTGCGAGATGTACCATATCCGCCAGCATATCGATTCCAAGCTCGCTTCCATAGTTCCGGTAAATATACTGCTTCACCAGTTCTACTTCCCGATGCGCCATCTGTGTCTTTCCTGCAAAACAGGTTTCCAGTCTCCGGATCGCTTCTTCGACAAGCTCCGTCAACACCTGAAAATCTGTCGCCATATATAATTTCTCAATGTCTTTATTTAGCTCTGCTTCGTCAGTCTCATCAATGCTTCCGTAGATATCCTTCATCAGATTCGAGAACAGGAACTTGATATAGATTTGGGAGTACTCTGTCTTATGTCTGTACTTCTCACAGAATCTCTGGAAATGCTC
The DNA here is from genome assembly GCF_003478225.1 of Clostridium sp. AM54-37XD. Classification (NCBI taxonomy): domain Bacteria; kingdom Bacillati; phylum Bacillota; class Clostridia; order Eubacteriales; family Clostridiaceae; genus Clostridium; species Clostridium sp. AM54-37XD. Next base: position 60,569 of record NZ_QUEV01000009.1, on the reverse strand, counting down.
CCGGAGTGCTTCCACATCCTTCATCTTGATATCCTGTTTCATCTGCTTCATAAAGGTATCATCATCGAACTGGATAATACCCGGAGTCTCGCCCTCCATGTTCGGATAAAATACATGAATCTCCGGATGGTAGAATTTGTTCTCCATCAGCACTTCGAGTTCTTCCATCTTATCTGCCACTTCGGACAGATCACCGATATCAGAGGATATCGCTATGTAACAGTCAGCATCATAATCGGCTTTGATGATCTTTACGATCTCATTTGTCTTACGGAGAATATTCATCTCATCCCCTAAGAATAAGATCTCCTGCTGCTGGTTCAGGTTCAGATATTGCAGGATTCCAATTGACTTTAAGTTCTCATTTTCTTTGAAATCCACTCCACGTCTGCCGAAGAAATCATGATTGAATTCCATCAAAAGCATATTCTTGAATTTACCCAGATCAAGCGATAATCCGCTGTATTCCTGTCTGAGCTTCGTAACATCCGTTCCGTTCAACAGCATATAGAGCGCATGCTCATATAAGAATTCCATGCTCTTATTCTTAAACTCGTCCGAAGCCTTTGCCTCTTCCAATTCATTTACAACCTTATTCAGGGTATTCTTGAATTCATTTGGATCGACCGGCTTTAGAATATAATCAACAACACCCAGCCGGATTGCTTTCTTTGCATAGTCGAATTCATTGCATCCGCTGAATATGACTGTGCGCAGCTTTTTCTTTTCCTTCACAACATGGTCGATCAGTTCGATTCCATCCATGAAAGGCATCTTTACATCTGTAAGCAGGATATCAAAATCTTCTTTTTCCAGCTTCTCCAGTGCATCCACACCATTTACCGCCTCTGCAATCTCAAATTCCAGATTCAGTTTTTTTAAAAGAAACCGGATACCGTTTCTTTCTATCTTCTCATCATCTACGATCAATATCTTGTACATATCTATCAACGCCTTTCTATGGTGGAAATATATATCTTATTTTAACACATTTTACAGCTTCCAGATATCTTTATTATATTCTGCGATCGTACGATCAGAGGAGAAGAAGCCTGCCTTGCTGATATTTACCAGAGTCTTCTCGGCCCAGCCCATACGATTTTCATAATCAGCAAGCACCTGTTCCTTTGTCTGAATGTAATCACAGACATCAAGAAGTGTCATAAACCAGTCTTTTACGATCAGCTCGTTATGAAGTCTGGTAAGAGCTTCCTTCTGACCGATCGCAAGCAGCTCATCACTTACGATAAAGTCTACCAGCTTCTTGATCTCCGGCTTCTCATAATACTCTCTTGCCACATAGTCTGCCTTTGCATAGTGCTCGATCACTTCTTCACTGGATTCACCAAAGAAATAAATATTATCCTCGCCCACCAGTTCTCCGATCTCTACATTTGCACCGTCACGGGTTCCAAGAGTAACCGCACCGTTTAGCATGAACTTCATATTTCCTGTTCCGGATGCTTCCTTGGATGCCAGTGAGATCTGCTCTGAGATATCGCATGCCGGAATGATCTTTGCTGCTTTTGATACATTATAATTCTCGATCATGACAACTTTCAAGTACGGACTTACCTCAGGATCATTGTCGATCAGCTCCCGCAGACAGAGGATCAGATGAATGATGTCCTTTGCGATCGTATAAGCAGGTGCAGCCTTTGCTCCAAATATAACTGTGATCGGAGTCTCAGGCAGATGTCCCTTCTTGATCTCAAAATATTTGTAGATCACCCAGAGGGCGTTCATCTGCTGACGCTTGTATTCATGCAGTCTCTTGACCTGGATATCAAAGATCGAATTCTCGTTGATCTCGATTCCCTGTGTCTCTTTCAGGTAGTCCTTTAAGACTGCCTTATTGCTCTGCTTGATCGCAAGGATCTCTTCTAATACGTTCTTATCCTTATAGTAAGAAGCCAGCTCCTGTAACTTATCGGCATCCTTCTTGTAATCCGGTCCGATCAGCTCTGTGATGTAGGCTGCCAGCTTTTCATTGCAGTGTAACAACCATCTTCTGAATGTGATACCATTTGTCTTATTGTTGAATTTCTCAGGATAGATCTCATAAAATGGATGCAGCTCTGAATTCTTCAGAATCTCGGTATGAAGATAAGCAACACCATTTACACTGTGGCTGTAATGCATATCGATATGTGCCATATGCACACGGGAATCACCATCTATGATATAAACACGCTCATCCTTATAACGGTTTCTGACCTTTTTATCCAGCATGCGGATCACAGGCATAAGCTGTGGAACGACCTTCTCCAGATAAGCAACCGGCCATTTCTCCAATGCTTCTGCAAGGATCGTATGATTGGTGTAAGCACATACATCGGTTACGATCTCTGTTGCTTCATCAAAGGAGATACCCTCTTCCATCAACAGACGGATCAACTCAGGGATCACCATAGACGGATGTGTATCATTGATCTGAATGGCTGCATAATCTGCAAGATCATGAAGATTTGAACCTTTCTCCTTTGCCTCTGCAAGGATCAGCTTTGCACCATTTGCAACCATGAAATACTGCTGATAGATACGAAGTAAGTTGCCGGCTTCGTCACTGTCATCCGGATAGAGACAGAGTGTCAGGTTCTTCTTGATATCTGTCTTATCAAAGCTAATGCCATCCGGCTCCATGATGCTCTCATCCACGCTCTCAATATCAAATAAATGCAGCTTATTTGTGCGGTTCTCATAACCTGTCACATCGATGTCATACATTCTGGACTGTACGGTACAGTTTCCAAACCGGATCGTGTTGCTTACATCGGTCTTTGTCAGCCAACTGTCTGCCTCGATCCATGGATTTGCAGTCTCCTTCTGGTAGTTATTCTCAAATACCTGCTTGAACAGACCCATATGGTAATTTAACCCGATACCATCTCCCGGAAGTCCGAGTGTTGCCATCGAATCAAGGAAGCAGGCTGCCAGTCGTCCAAGTCCGCCATTTCCAAGGGATGGTTCCGGCTCTACTTCTTCGATATCATAGATGCTCTTGCCGTTTTCTGCCAGCACCTGTTTTACTTCATCAAAGATCCAAGATTGATCAGGTTATTGGATAACAGCTTACCGATCAGGAACTCTGCTGATATATAGTAAACCTTTTTCTTACCATCTTCTGTAACCTTGTCTTCTGCTAATTCCTTTGTCATATCAAGCAGCGCAAAATAGATCTCCTCATTGCTGCATTCCTTGATCGTTTTATTATATTTCTTCTTACAAATCTCTGTTAACATTATATCCTCCTTACAAAAATACTGTTTCACAGCATTTCTTCCATATACTCTTGTTAATTCCCTTAATCTGTCTCTGATCTCGTCTGTAAATTCGCCCTTCTTCATCCGCCAGCGCCAGTTTGTACCGATCGTAGATGGAAGATTCATCCGTGCTTCGTTATCCTTTCCAAGCAGATCCTGCATCTGAACGATAACTGTATCGGCAGGGCTCATATATAATACCTGCATCATCTTCTCCGGGATCTCCTGCTCATTTGCCGCTCCCAGATATTTCATCATAAATGTAAGATTGTCCTTTGATGCATTCTCGATATATCCTTTTAATGTGTCATTATCGTGTGTTCCGATATAGACAACGTAATTCTTTTCGTGATTATGCGCTGCATGTTCATTCTCCGCATTTCCGTCAAATCCAAACTGTAAGATCTTCATTCCCGGATATCCGGATTCCTTCACCAGCTTCTGTACCTCCGGCACAACGACTCCCAGATCTTCTGCGATCACCTTTGCATTTCCTCTGGCACTGTCGATCGCATCTACAAGCTTCTTTCCGGGTCCTTCCAGATAGAAGCCATTCTTCGGCTCTCCGTCTGCCGGAATATTATAGTACCGTACAACCCCTATGAAATGATCGATACGGATCACATCATAGAGACTGGCTGATTTACGGATCCGGTTCTTCCACCAAGAGAACCCATCCTGCTCCATTCGATCCCAGTCATACAAAGGATTGCCCCATTTCTGACCGTAATCGGAGAATGCATCCGGTGGACAACCGGCTACACACACAGGCTGTAGATCATGATCTAACTGAAATTGTTCTGTATTTGCCCATACATCTGCACTGTCCAGTGCTACATAGATTGGAATGTCGCCGATCAGACTAATACCATGACGGTTGGCGTAAGATTTGAGTGTCTTCCACTGCTCATCGAATTTGAACTGAAGGAACATATAGAATCCGATCTCGTCGTGTAACTGTTCCCCGCACTTACGAAGTGCTGTTTCTTCTCTCTTTAAAACCGGTTCTTCCCAGCTTAACCATTCTTTATTCCCATGGTCTGCCTTGACCGCCATATAAAGGGCGTAATCCGGAAGCCAGCTTTCATTTTCCGTAAGAAATTCTGCATACTGCCTTGATGTCTCATGCTTCGATCTGCCATATGCTTTTCTCAATACCTCAAACCTTTGTCTGTACAGGCGAGCGTAATCAATGTCATCCGGCTGATCGTACCAGCTATATGCATCTACCTCCTCCTGTGTCAGTAAACCTTCATGAATCAGAATGTCGAAATCGATAAAATAAGGATTGCCTGCAAATGCTGAAAATGACTGATACGGACTGTCACCAAAGCTGGTTGGTCCGATTGGAAGCACCTGCCAGTAACGCTGGCCTGCCTCCTTCAACCTGTCAACAAATTCATATGCCTCTTTCCCCAGAGATCCGATTCCATATGGGGATGGGAGACTGCTGACCGGCAGGAGGATTCCTGCACCACGCTCTAACGCTTTCTTCATATCTGATACCTCTTTATTAAATTTTCTATTGAACAGCTATCCAGTTGCCTGCATTTAATAAAGGTAAAGGTAAGGTAAAGGTCTTATATACGGAATGTCTGTTCTGGTTTGTATTCTAGTATCTTTTTTCTGTTCTTTCTTGCATAATAAGAGCATTTTATGATACTATTCTATCATGTTTGATTTTATCAAGATTCATTTAATGTTACATGGAGTGGATACGGTCATACATCTCCACCTGTTTGTCAGGAATAAAATAGCAGAAAAGGCAGGAAAGAGAGGTTATATATGAACAGCTTAGAATATGAAAATTACATGGAGACCAAAGCGCATGTGGATCCACTGTTTCCTTACAATACCTATCTGTGCTCCATACCACTGGACTTCAATGCTGTCCCACTTCACTGGCATCCCTATATGGAGATCATATATATCAAAAAGGGGAAAGGAAATGTAACGCTGGATTTCACGACGCACTATGTAGAGGAAGGGGATATCATTCTGATCCTGCCGGGCAGGATCCACGGCATCTCCCAGTATGCCTCCTATTCAATGGAATATGAGAATATCATCTTTTCAGTTGACCTGTTCCAATCCAGAAACCACGATACTCTGGACAGTGAGTTTTTTCTGCCTCTGCTCTCTGATGAACTAAATATCAAAAGCATCTATGATCGCGACGATCCTTTATATGAAGCCCTGTCCTCCTGCCTGAACCGGGTGGATGTGCTCTGCTCATCTACTCCAAAAGGATACCGGCTTGCTCTAAAAAGCTGTTATTTTGAATTCTTCTATACCCTGTATGCCCATGCAGAGCAAAAGGCAGAGACCTCAGACCGGAAGAATCATGCAAAGAATCTGGATCGTACCAAAGCGATCTTGTCTTATATCGACCGAAACTACAAAGAAGCAATATCCATTGCGGACATTGCTTCTTACTGTGGATTCTCTGAATCCCATTTTATGCGTTTTTTTAAGAATACGATGGGTGTATCCTTTACCACCTATCTGTGTGACTTCCGGTTAAATATCGCAGCCAGACTTCTTGTCACAACCGATGACAGCATCCTGTCCATCGCAGAAAGCTGCGGTTTCTTTAACCTGTCCTACTTCAACCGGAGCTTCAAGAAGAAATATGGCATCACTCCGGGAGCATACCGGAAGCGGTAGTAAACCGTTTCCCTGCATTGTTTATTTTATCTTAAATGATACATACTTGTTGCTATATCCAACATACAGACGGTACTGACCTTTCTCTAACTTTGAAAGATCATACCGGCCTGCCAGATTGAATGTCCAATACTTGCAGCTATGTGCCGGAAGAACATATCCCTCTGATATCGTTATATTCTTTTCGTCTACCTTCTTCCATTTGCCATTTTCATATTTTCTGAGTTCTCTCATATTGCTGAATGTACGTTCTTTATTTGTTCCATTGTACAATACATAAGTAACTACCATATACTCCGGATCAAATTCAACAAGTTCTGTTTTCACAGCTTTTCCCTTGTATGCAGAGGTTGATTTCACAACCTTGATCTTCAGCTTATAAACAACCGTTTCTGATGATGTTCTGTACTTTGCCTGTAAAACTACAGAACCTGCCTTCTTGCCTGTTTTAATCTGCATACCATTCTTCGTTTTTACAACCTTGGCAATTTTCTTATCGGATACTTTCCAGTCTGCCTTCCGAAGCTTATTTGATACACCATATACAGCATGCAGGTTATCAAAACTTACCTTTGTGTTTGTACCCATCCATAATTTCCATGCATGTGTTGTAACACCTCCATGCACATTATTTCCGCACAATACTGCCTCTGTTGTCTGTTCCGCAGCCTGTACTCCATCATTCGTTTTGATACCTGCTGCATTGCTATTGATACCTGTTGTTACCACCATGGCAAAAACTAACAAGATACCAGTTAAAGTTTTTAATACATTTTTCATTTGATTTCCTCCTTCATATTGGGTTCTTTTTTATATACTATACTGTATGCCGACTCCGCCAACAACCCTCCTTTGCATAAAATGGCAAAATATTGCAGAAAACGGACAAATTCAACTTCGTTTATACAAAATTGCTCCCTATTCCCTGCCAAATACATCTTTTTTCCGGACAATGATATAGCCGATCACCCACAAAGCAATGATCCAAATGGTCAGATACAATAATCCAAACCTGACAGACAGTGCATCTGCTCCATCACTACTGAAAAAACGGGTGATCATAGCATATCCATGCGGAAGATAACGACTGCCATAATAACTGCTTACGACCAACATCATAAATACAACAACCATACCTGCTGAACTGCTGTACTGTACTGTAAGTATCATCTGAAGAAGAGACTGTATGATTCCAACCATTAATGGTAAAACAAGCAGATTCACAAGCAGATCTGATGCCCCGACTCCTATAAAATCTGTTCCGTATATCATGTTAGCCAATGTTATATGATCCCTGAATGATATCTCTCCATACCGTGCCCACGCATACGCAAGTGTTCCAAGCCATGCACATGCAAAATACAGAAGATTCACACAAATACACCAGACACATTTCGAGCACCACCAGATTGAACGTTTCCTGCTCTTAACCATCATATACATACCAAATCCATGCATATCCTGCCGGATATAATCTCCAACACAGAACATCAGACACAGATACAGCATAAACCACGTCATTGGAACCTCAAATGAATTATTGCTTCCTTTTGTAAATACAAAAGGACTCTGTCCCTGAAACAGATTCAAACCATATTCCCATATTGACAGGTTCTGTCCATACCACTGCTGGAAGTACTCGCCAGCTTGATCGACCATCCCACAGGCGATCGCACCAATCAGCACAGCCAGAATATATCGTCCAATATATTTTACCAGCCCCTGCCGGATATCATGTTGAAAAAACTTAACGATCATTCTCCGTCTCCTTTATAAGCCTTCCCTCTGACATATAAATTTTCTCATCTGCTAGATAATCCATTTCAGATTTATCATGACTGGCAACGATAATGATACGGTTTTCAGCCGAAAGCCCACGAATAATTGCACGGATCTCCTGCACTCCATCTGTATCGATCGCATTGATCGGTTCATCTAACAAGATCAGTTCCGGACTTCCCATGATCGCTGCTGCGATTCCAAGACGCTGCCGCATACCAAGTGAATACTTGTAAAATTTTCTCTTATCATCCGGATCCAGTCCCACCTGTTCCAGCACCCGGCGTACTTCTGCCTTATCGACATTTTTCTGAAGACCAGCCAACATCTCCAGATTCTGTTTCCCTGTATAATCATTTAGAAATGATGGATTCTCAATCAACATACCAACACTTTCCGGAAATGAAATATCTTTACCAAGCACTTTATCCTTGATCCGTATAGTTCCGGAACTTGGATAGATCAGGCCTGCTATTAAACGCATCAGCATAGTCTTGCCACATCCATTCTTCCCGCATAAGCCGTAGATCCTGCCACCAGAAAATGTATAATTAATATCATCCAGTACGATAGTTCCCTTTATCACTTTTTTCAAATTAGTAATTTCTATTTTCATTCCATTGCTCCAGTTCTTAATACATCTTTTTTATAGTTACTTGCAGCAAACAGCACTATAAGGATCAGAAACATTCCTGACATTGATAAGAACAGAGAATGCCAGGTAAGCTTCATGCCTTGTTGTGCAGGATTTGGGATCAGACTGATATTATATGCATTTATATCCGGGATCAGATTGTGGATTCCATAATACATACAGCAGTTAAACATCAGTGGCAGGATCATCAATACAAACCGGTTGTAACAGAATTGTGTGATTGCCAGCGCCATCAGTGCAAATAAACCGCCATAGATAAAATCTATAAAAATATACCATGCTGCATACAACGCCGGTGCTTCATACACAATGTCACCCAGAAGTGCCCGTCCCGGCACAACCGACTGTAATGCCATTGGGTCTGTTCCAATAATCGGCATAAAACAGGCAATCGACAGAAAATTAACAAGCAATGGTATTGCTATCACACATCCTCCACTTACAAATGCTGCAATTCCTCTGGCTGTCAGATACCTGCGTCGTCCACATCGTATGATCATCTGCCCGGCATACCCATTGTTCCATTCAGAAAACAACTGGCTTCCATATGGAAGTACTGCCAGAAATGGCAGCAACAGATAGAATAGCTGATTGCAGGGCGACAGCAGCTCCGTTCCTAACCATCCATCCAGAACACCGATCTCATACCAGTATCCATATTCCTTATCCATTTCCCCCAATTCCGTAACCTTTTCGTATTCAACATTATTCGGAGCATAAGCATATCTGTAAATCCACACTGTATGGTACAGACTGATCAACAATCCAACCATCAGTGCAATATAAAACCCCTTTGTCCGGAACGCTTTCTTTAATTCCAAGCTTACAACCTGTCTCACTGTTCTCCCTCCATTTCAATATCTGTGATCTGTAATCTGTTTTTCACCGGATATGTTCCGAGAACCATCTCATATATCACCTGATTATTCTCCACCTGTTCCCATTGTTCCTTTGTCAGGTTCGCCTTATATATTTCATAAGGAATATAAAGGGTATCCCCCGATACAAATGTTCCATCCGATAATGACGGATTCAGATCACTGAAAAAGAATGGATCAAATTGATTAAATACATGGAAATACTGAATTGAAGGCATCGTTTCCAGCACATTCTGGTCCTGAATCTTCTCCACTGTATATGCGACCATCAATAACTTCGTATTTTCTCCTGTAAGCTGCGATTCCTGATAACTCTGATATTCTGGATGTTCTTTGAAATAATCCTCATAATTCCATAAAACAGCGTCTTTGATCTGATAAGTTAATCCTCTGTATGTCAGATTTTCTCCCTGTGCGATCACATTCTGTTCCGGCAGTCTGGCATGTGCAGTTACATAACAGATCCGGGCTCCAATTATTAAAAACACAGCAATTGCCAATACAATACCTGCTATTTTCTTCTTTTTATTCACTTCGTCCTTTTTCCTTTCATCCTGGCAGATATCTGATTTATTACCTGCATAAATAAATGAATAAAGATGGTCTCCTGTCCCCCGCAGAAAACCATCTCTTTCATAATGCTATGAGTCAATCCTGGTAAAGATATGCTTTGTATTCTTGTTCACATTAAATGCTGCTCAGTCGTTATATATTCTCCATAAATTCATGACAATAGGTAGATAGATTTAACTGAATAATTAAATTATTAGCTTCATGAGCAACAATTTTTCCAGTTGAAATAGGAATCTAGTTAACATCCTTTTACAAACTGTCCATAACTTTTTCACCTTTTAATTCTCGTTGAAAATATATTTTAGAATATTTTTCTTCTATTTCAATACTGTATATGATCCAGCACAATCTGGACTCCATACACCTTTTGCTACACCTGACCCCGAAAGTGACTTAAAACCTAGCTTGGCATAAGAATACTTTAATTCATTTACATAGTTAGTCATTGCATACTTTCCCATTCCATTTATACCATAAAAACGTTTCCTGTCTCCATCCAATCTACCCGCAGGATATTTCTTTGCACTATCGCCAGTGCATCCATAAACCCCTACTGAAATTGCACTAAGACCAGACCCATACGTTAGACTCCAGTAGATATAAATTTTTGAATTAGTATCCTTTCTCCTTTTATTGGTATATTTTACCTGCGTAGAATTTTCATCTAGCACGGCCTCCCATTTTGTATCCGATGTATTAGCTGCACTTGATACTGACTCCGATATTCCCATACCAGTTAAAACAAGCATACCAGCAATTGTAGCAAGAATTATTTTGTTACCAATTCTTTTTTTGATCATTATTTTATTCTCCTCCTGATTGTATAAACTATGAAAAACTTTTTACATGTTTTCCACGCTGCCACGATACCAGTCAAAGCCACATACAAGCATAAACTTCAACTTATAATTCATGTAACATTAAGAAGCGAGAAGGTTAATCGTCATCTCCCCCTCATACCCTATACAGTTTTGCTTTATCTATATATTAATAACACAAAGTGTATATGTCAATAGTATTTTAGTTTTTCTGTATATTTACAAAATAAATGATATATGTTATATTAAAACCTTGAAATTGAGGTGTTCTAATGGATCGAAAAAGCAACTTTCGACGTGGATCCGTCGAACTAATGGTCTTACATCTGTTAAGCTTACGGGATTACTATGGATATGAGCTGACACAGATCATAAGACAGGAAACGAATGGCGTCATTGATATTCCGATTGGTTCATTATACCCGGCATTATACAAATTAATTGATGCCGGATATATCTCTGATCATAAGGAACAAGTGGGAAAAAGAATGATTCGTATATACTATCACTTAGAGGATAGCGGGAAAACACGATTAGATCTTTTGTTACATGATTACTACCAGACCAATCAGGCAATTCAGGACATTTTAAGATTTAATGGAGATGAACAAACAGATGAACACGAAGAAAAAAGGGGAAATTAACAGGTATATGCGCAAAGTGCGCCATCTGTTGCCTACCATGCACAAAGCAGAGCGTAGATTTATCACCAACTTACGCCAGGATATAGAAGAAATGGCTCAGACCAGACCTTCTATATCCTATGAGGCGTTAGTAACTGAATTTGGTGACCCACATGAACTTGTAAACAATTATATTTCTGAAAAAGACATTGATACAATTCGAAAAGAATTACATATTTCACATGTTATTAAAGTTGCTCTTTCATTTATTATCGTTGCAATCGTAATAATAACTACATATCATTTATACACGACTTATTTAGTATATAAAGATGCTGTCAAACAACAAATTGTATATGATACAGTTGTTATTGAAGAAGAACAAACTGATGAAGAAGGCAATACAATCATACAAGAAGTAACAGAATATGATCGGGGGTATAATTAATAATGAAAAATATTAAAAAAACACTCTCATTATGTCTTATCATTTTTTCACTTTTTATATTTTTTCCTATACATTGTGAAGCATCTGATTATGAATATCAAAAAACTACCGATTTAGTTTATTTTGAAACCGTGATAGAAGATAACTCGCACAATATAATCACTCTAGCTTCTACTACAAAAAGTAAAACAGGATCGAAAACTATTTATTGCAAAGATGCAGATGGAAAAGTTCTCTGGTATGTAAAAGTTACTGGTACTTTTTCTTATGATGGAAGCACATCAACATGTACCTCTGTTTCTATGACCACATCTACAAATGCAGCAGGTTGGAACATAGTCAACAAAAAATGTTCTAAATCAGGGAACCGTGCTACCGCATCTGCAACAGGGCAAAAATCCCATAATGGGACTGTAACGAACTCCATTACAAAATCCGTTACTCTGTCATGTTCCAAAACCGGAACATTATCTTAAATAAAAGCAAAGAAACCAAATGGGAATCCAAACTTACAGGATTCCCATTTGGTTTCTTTACTTTTATTCTTCTACCACCGGAAAATATACTTTTATCTCACAGCCGCCTGCAGTTTCATCAGAGGAAACATCCATTTCCACATTTAGGTCATGTGCCATTTCTTTTGCAAGATAAAGTCCCATCCCGGTTGCTTTCTTCCGCCTGTCACCGGAATCTCCGGTAAAGCCTTTCTCAAATACATACGGAAGATCGCAGGCTTTAATACCCATGCCATTATCCCGGACAGATAAAATAATCTTCTCATGTTCTCTGATACAGGAGATCCGGAGCTGTTTATCCTTTCCTTTGCTGTATTTGATTGAATTACTGATAAACTGTCCAAGCATAAAAGCAAAGCCACGTTTATCGGTAAATACTGTGTTCTCTTTTATATCAAGCCAAACCTGTATCTTCTGTTCTTCTAACAGTGGCGTGAAATCCTCCAGCACTTCTTTTACACAGTTTTCCGTATGGACCGACTCGAATCTGTAATCTTTTCTCGCCCCCTTTAAACGGGCATAGTATAACATCTGGTCGATATATCTCTGCATCTGACAGTTGATCCGGTCAAGCTTGCATACCACATCTTCTGACAGCTCGTCTCTGTGATTATCCAGCATAAATGTCAACAGGGCAAGCGGCGTCTTTACCTCATGCGCCCATGCTTCCACATATTCCTCATAATCATTTAGCTGCAGCTTCGTCTGCGCGCATTGATCCATCTGCTCATGTAATATCTGACTGAAGCTTCTGATCTCTGCCTGCAGATTCTCCGCATCATGAAGCAGTTGTTCCTCATGATAGATCCGGCATTGCAAGGAATTCATCAAATGCTTTCTTCCGTTTTCTCTCTTTCTTTGCCAGATAAAGAACAGCCGTTACAAATACCAGCAGGCTGAACAGAATTACCGATATTGCGATCACATAAAATGCCTGTGCATCGATCAGCCATAACAGCAGGATACTGAGCAGATCAAGCAGTCCGATGATCCCCAGCCAGAATCTATTCTGTTTTATGATCTGTCCGATCTCCTTTATGGATATATGTTCCATTTTTACCTCTCCAACGTCTGCCCGACAAACGATATCCGACGCCACGCACAGGAAGGATCTGCTGTGGCATATCAAGATTTGCCATTGTCTTTTTCAGTCTCGTAAGATTCACCTGTAAAGCATTTTCATCGATGATTCTGCCGTCCCCCATAAGGCGATACAGAGTTCCTCTTTCGTCACGATATCCGATCCGTGCTCTAAGAATATCCCAAGGATTTTTCCCTGATTCTGCGGCAGGATAACAGATCGGTTATGAATGTATAAAGTATAGGTCTGACGGTCAAGGAGAAATCCGTTTCCTTCCAAAAGGTTATTTCTTCCCTCGTACCGTTTCAACACATTGGATACTCTGGCGAGCAGACGTTCTTTTCTGCACGGCTTCGTCAGGAATTCATCTGCGCCCAGATCCAGGGCATGCAGTTCATCCTGAAGTTGATCCCTCGACGTCAGAACCAGAACCGGTATGGAGCTTTTCTGCTTCAGTTCCCGGCAGATCTGGAATCCACCCATGCCCGGCAGATTCAGATCGAGCAGCACCAGATCCGGGGATGCTGCAAGAATAGCTGCTGCCGCATTCTCAAAATCCGTGATACCGCTGGTCTGATAGCCCGCCTTCTGCAATATATCTTCCAGTTCTTCCCGCATCATATCTTCATCTTCTACCACTGCTATATGCTTCATATCTACTCCTCATCTATCAGTCAAGGTTTCACGCCATCGCCATTGATCTTCATCTGCTCTGAATCTACTCCTCACGTTCCGGTACCATCAGTGTCAGAAGATACCGGTTGCTTGACCGTTTTACAAATGCCATATAAATGCATTCTACCACACAGAGCAGCAAAATCATAGCCGCAGCAAGCAGCATGGCATCTCCGATACTATTTGAGATCATACCGGAAACCAATGTAAGAACGGCACGCACACCAAAGATACTGCTGATGCCTGCAACGACAACCGGCATACCAAAGTACCAGTTGATCTGCTTTCTTGCGGAACGGCAGAGCAATTCATAGGTTGCTCCAAGCCGGATCAGTGTCTTATATCTGCGGCCGGATTTCTGCTGCCCCATCAGGAATTGTACCCCGATCACGGTATTTGCAATGATCAGGAAAATGATCGCCAGATAGATCGTGATATAACTTGCTGCTACGATATAGAACATCCGGCGTCCCATATTTTTCAGATAACTTTCATATTCAATATTTTTTGCTGCAAAATCGATCTGCGCAAGTTTATCATTCATCTGCATGACCGACTGAAGCAGGTTATCTCCCTTGACCTTTGACTGATCCAGCACACCATTCAGATAGATCGTGCTGTCCCATGTATATTTGTCAAATATTTCATCCGGCACGATCAGGGCAAAGGATAATGTAATTGCCCGGTCGGTAATAAGCGGTGTGTTCTGTATCTTACCGGTCAGATACATCTTATGATCCAGATATGCCACCTCCGGGCGGTCTGCCAGAATATCATTTATATTCTGATTCATACTATCCGATGTAAATTCCAGACTTTTAAATACTGCCGCCTCATCGTCTGACAATGCAAGAGGTTCTTTCCCTGCAAGTTCGAGTACATGATTATATCCGCTCAAAGAGATCAGATATGGATATGACACATATTCCAGATTGTTAAGCAGAATATCTTTATCCTCTGAATCCGGCAGTTGTTCTACCCGGCTCATAACGGATGACAGATCAAATACATCATAATCATCATTTGCACCCGGAATAAGATGACCGACCCGCACCTCAAACAGATCGGAAAAATCCTGTTCCAGTCCGTTGTCTGTCAGAAGCTTTTTTACATTTTCCACACCCTGTTTCTGATCTTCTTCGTAATTTTCAAATGTATAATCCATGATATGGATATTTCCCTTTTCATTTCCATAGGAAAATGCGATCACGATTCCTGCTCCAAAACAGCAGAGAGCTGCAAGGATCAGAATAGAACTGATCGATAAGGTACTGGATTTTCTTATGACATTTTCCTGCACCTGACGGAAGTTAAATACCCGAAGGGCAGCTCCCCCATGGCTGTGTTTTGCCAGACGGTCGATAAAAAACCGCATGCCATAGAATAAGAGCAGCATACCAACAAAACCGATCAATATTGTCTCAGACATCTTACGAAGTGTCGTCCATGATCTTCCTCCAATCGCCATGCTGTATGCCACAGCCAGACAGATAATACCGAGAACGAAACTTACCGCATAGACGCCAGCCGGGAACTGCTTCTTGGTTCCCTCCGGTGTATCAACTAATAATGCACCGATCTCCTGTCCTGCGATCTTCCCGCTTAAGATCAGGAATGCAACCAGCTTGATCACCAGAAATCCAACAGCCGTTATTATGATTGCCTGAATGGAGAATGTTACCTGATGACCGACGATCCCAAGTCCTACACATTTGGCTGTGATCAGACTGATCAGTTCGGATAATAAAATGGCGATCGGAAGTCCTGTTACAAGTGCTGCCAGACTGCTTCCTATATCTTCTGCAAGAAGCATCCCGAATAGCTTGCTTCTCCTCATTCCCATCATCAGGTAGACGCCAAATTCGTGTTTTCTTCGTTCCAGTTGGAATTTGCTTGCATAGTAGATCAGGAAGAATAAGATCACCAGTGTCATTACAAAAAATGCAGGTATGATCTGGAACAGACGATCTACCGCATCACTCTCCATTTTCTTAAGGAATACCATAACATCCTGTGAAGAAAGTGACAGGATAATATAGAATGCCACGATGGATATTACTAACGAGGAGAAAAATAAACCGTTTTCTTTTCTGTTTCGTTTACTGTTTTTTCGGATCAGTTTAAAGAACATTTGCGCTGCCCCCTCCCAACTGTGCCATGACCTGCAGGATTCTTTCATAGAACTGTTGCTGTGTCTCTGCGAGCAGATCCCGTCTTAATTCATGGAAGATCACGCCATCCTGAATGAACAGGATACGCTTGCAATAGCTTGCTGCATTGGAATCGTGCGTTACCATCAAAACAGTTGCCTTCTCATCCCGGTTCAGACCGGCTAATTTCTCCATTAAGGCTTTGGCATTTCTGGAATCAAGTGCTCCGGTTGGTTCATCTGCCAGAATGATACCCGGATTCAGGATCAGCGCTCTGGCTGCTGCCAGTCTCTGCTTCTGTCCGCCTGACATCTGCGATGGGAACTTATCTAGTACCTCGGTGATCTCCAGATATTTCGCTAACTGCTCCAGACGTTTTCCGCCCTCTGCCTCCGATATGTTATGAATCGACAATGGAACCATGATGTTCTCACGTCCGGTCAGATTATCCAGCAGTTCAAAATTCTGGAACAGGTATCCGATCTCCTTGCCACGGTATCCTGCCAGCTTCTTGCCCTTCAACCTCTGGATCTCTGTACCCTTCATCCGGATCTTACCGCTGTCCGGCTGGATCACTGTTGCGATACAGTTTAATAACGTTGATTTACCGGAACCACTGCTACCCATAATTCCCAAAAACTCGCCCGGCATCACCTGAAATGTGATTCCGTTCAGTGCCTTTGTCTGGTTCGGTTCCTTGCCATAATATTTTTTCAGATTTTCTATCTCTAATAATGCATCCATGCTGCCGCCTCCTTGTACTTTCTTAATTGCTGTTGTCTGACTTCTTGGGGTATCATGGTTTCCTTCGCTCTCTCATACCCGCTGCCGCCCGACTTCTGGGGGTATCATGGTTTCCTTCGCACTCTCATACCCTCGCCATTTTGCTTCTGCGGGTATCACATTCTTTTTTTCGCTCTCATACCCGCTGCTGCCCAGCTCCTGGGGGTATCATAATTTATTTCTTATTTCATACCCACCATATCTGACAGTATTTATACTATCAGATATCTTCCTCAAATAACACTTACACTGAATGAAAGGTTTCGCCTGTATAATTCCAGAAATACACGACAATAATATATATGTTTAAAAAGATAATTGCAGTATTAATACAGTGCATATACATGAACAGCATGCCTTACCAGCACAGTATATATGCCCTTCCGCAATTATCAGTAAAATTCCATCAGGAGGTTATCCCATGTCAAATATGTTTTGTTTTCAGTGCCAGCAGACAGCTGGCAATAAAGCCTGTGTAAATACCGGAGTCTGCGGTAAGCAGCCCTCGACATCCAATCTGCAGGACGAATTGATCTGTGAACTGATACGACTTGCCGAAGCAGCCGAGCTTACAAAAAAATCCTTGCAACAGAAAAAAGAGACAGATCCCAAACTTCTGTCCCGATACCTGAACACCCGAAAATCCGCTGACCGCCTGCTGATCGACGGCTTATTTACGACACTTACAAATGTAAATTTTGATGATAAAGCAATCAAAGATTACATCAAAGAAGTGCAGAAAAACCAGAAGGATATCATGCGCTGTATGCCTACAGACATATGTAGCATATCAGATATCGCATATAAGAACTTCCCGACTACAAATATGAATTCATCAATTGCAAATATAAATTTCTCAGATACAAATATGAATTCATCAACAGCAAATATCAATCCTCCGACCTGTGGATTGAAAGCTCCACATGATATCCCGGTAATCAGCCTGTGGGATGGTACGGACGATATCGTGTCACTCCGCTCCACGTTATTGTTCGGCTTAAAGGGAATGGCTGCGTATGCGCATCATGCAATGAATCTCGGCTATCAAAATGATAATGTAACAACCTGGTTCTATAAGGGCTTGTGTGAAGTGAACCGCGAACACTCGGTAGAAGAATGGATCGAGCTTATTATGGAATTTGGAAAAGTGAACTATCAGTGCATGGAACTGCTCGATAAGGCAAATACCGAATCCTTCGGCACACCAACGCCGACTAAGGTTCACACCGATATCCGCAAGGGGCCTTTCATTGTTGTATCCGGTCATGATCTCCGCGATCTGGATCTGCTCTTAAAACAGGCCGAAGGAACCGGGATCAATGTCTATACACATTGCGAAATGCTTCCGGCTCATGGCTATCCAAAATTAGCCGCCTATAAGCACCTTGCCGGCAACTTCGGAACTGCATGGCAGAGCCAGCAGACGGAATTTGAAAATATTCCTGCGCCCGTCCTCTTT
Source organism: Clostridium sp. AM54-37XD (assembly GCF_003478225.1). NCBI lineage: Bacteria > Bacillati > Bacillota > Clostridia > Eubacteriales > Clostridiaceae > Clostridium > Clostridium sp. AM54-37XD. Next base: position 42,202 of record NZ_QUEV01000009.1, on the reverse strand, counting down.
ACAACCAACTGCCTGATGCCCCCACGCCCAAGCTATGAGGATCGCATCTACACTACCTCTGTTGTCGGCTATGAAGGAATGGTGCATATCGAGGGAACAAAGGATGGCAAGAAGGATTTTACTCCGATCATCAAGCATGCCCTAAAGCTGGGCGGCTATGAACACGATCACAGCATGAGCGGTATCAATGGCGGACATATCCTGACAACAGGATTTGCACATGGCGCAGTCCTCTCCCATGCAGATAAACTTACAGCCGCCATCAAGAATGGTGATATCAAACACATCTTCTTAGTTGGCGGCTGTGACGGTGCCCATCCGGGCAGAAATTATTATACGGAATTTGTAAAACAGACTCCTATGGATTCTCTCGTTCTGACACTTGCCTGTGGCAAATACCGATTCAATGATCTCGACCTGGGTGAGATCGATGGAATTCCAAGGATCTTAGATATGGGACAGTGTAATGATTCTTACAGTGCGATCAAAGTTGCCCTTGCACTGGCAGAAGCTTTTAACTGTGATATCAACGAGCTTCCTCTGACTCTCGTTCTTTCATGGTATGAACAGAAGGCTGTCTGCATCCTTTTAACCCTGCTTGCCCTCGGTGTCAAAAACATCTATCTCGGCCCAACCCTTCCGGCATTCATGACAGAGACCGTTGTCCGTTTTCTGGTTGACACCTACAACCTGCAGCCGATCACGGCTCCTGAGCAGGATATGGATGCGATCCTCGGGCGTGGCTAAATAGTCAGCCGGCATCATCGCATTCCGGCAACAGCTTCATCACACGTTCCGGCAAACATCAGTGCTTTATCACACATTCTGGTAACCACCACAATAAGGGCAGCGGCTGGCATATCCGGTTGCTGCCTTATAAGAAGCACCGCAGTTCGAACATCGGACTGCGATCAGGTGAAGCTGTTCCGGATCGATCGGCTTGTTGTCCATCAGCTCTTCTTCTCTTCTGAGCCGTTCTCCACGGACAGAAGCAGGATCATAACTGTACTTACCATTGTATTCATAGATATCGATCGTCATTCCGATCGGGAACATGGAATCCGCTCCTCCACTGATCGAAGTCGGCAGGATCACTTCCCGCTCAATACCATAATTATCAAAATAATGCACCTTTACATTTAAAGGAAATCTGCCATTTACCATATAAGATGTATTTTTTACATAACCATAAATCTTCGCTGTATACTTTTCACCATGTACACGGATCATTTTCTTGTTATGGAGCATAACAAGGATCGTCACGATAAAACATAATCCAAGTACCACAAACATTAATGGAATTAATATAAATGCCCCGGGCTTACCAAATGCAAATAAAAAGATCAATGTCATAAAAAGCCCTATTCCTGCAAAACCCACTCCGACAATCATACATATCTTCTGTGCACTGTTCATATCCATCTGCCTCCCACATAATGATCATAACTATGATACTAGCATCTACCCATTTATAAGTCAAACAAATCCATGTATTATTGCGTATACAATTATCTGTTTTCACCTATGATATTCTTTATACCTGCATATGAAATTTTATAAGTTTGAATATGAAATTTTCACTTGCATTTTTACTAAAAGCTTAGTATAATGACCGGCGTTGTAAAAATTGAAGAAAAAGCTTTGGTATAAAATTGGAAACGACACAAGTGTGCTCCTGATATTTCACCTCGTTTGCCGACGGATGAGCATATCACTTGATAACGAACAACACATGTGTCTTTTTTGTGCTTATTTTTAAGATATTTGCAGTTTTGGTTCTGCATTTATTCAGATTATTTATCAAAAAGGAGATTTATTTTATGCCAAAAACTTTATTTCAAAACATTGTTTTCACATTAATGATGTCTTTTCTTATGGTCTATGCCATGATCTGCTACAACATTTCCCTAAACACGGGTGGAATGTCAAACTCCGTTTTCTTAGCCGCCTTTCATGAGCTTATCATCATGTGGCCGGTTGCCTTTTTACTTGAATTCCTGTTTGTAGATAAGGCTGCACATGCTCTTGCATTCCGCTTCGTGAAGCCGGATGACCGCCCGATCATCATCACGCTTGCAATTTCTACCATGATCATCTGCATTATGTGTCCTTGCATGAGCCTTGTTGCCACTATTTTATTCAAGCATGCCGGTCGTCAGTTTGCAGCCGTGTGGCTCCAGACCACCTTCTTAAACTTCCCGGTAGCTTTCTTCTGGCAGCTTTTTTACTGCGGTCCATTTATCCGTCTGATCTTCCACAAGCTTTTTCCAGAGAAATAAGTCTGCATAAACAATGAATTCGAGTGATCCGGCAGGCTGGCACTTCCTACATATGATCCGCTTTATTTTCTATTCGGTTCGCACGCTTATTCATCAGCAGTCGCCCAAACTCGTCCTTACGGACTCAAACATGGGCTTGATGCTGATAGCTAGTGCAAACCTCATAACGAAAACACGCTAATATCATATGTAGGAAGTGCCAGTCTGCCCGGATCACCCGAATCCATTATTTATATTATGAAATTAGAAAATCCCCTCCGACAGATGGTTATATGCGTAACGTTTTACCTGTATTTCTTATATGGTCATCAGACGTTTTCTAACTATGACATTTGCGAAGATTTCGTTGTGAGCTGCATATTGCCAGTAAATACGGGTGCCTGTCGGAGGGGATTTACACATTACGACTGCCAGACCAGGTTACCGGATGGATCAAGAGCCTGAATCCGGTAGGTATGGGCTTTAAGGTCTGCGGACAGACGGGCAAGATAACCGTCCTTTTTCCAGGTGATATAAATACGGTTATACATCTGGTCCGCCGGTAGTTCTGCAAAATGCAAAGCATTTTCTGCCTGAGCAGAGATCTGCGCTGCAGGCTTTGTACGGATTGTCATTTCCGCATCAAATCCAAATGCCGGAAATTCTTTCCGGAATTTCAACATTTCAAGCTGCTTTTTTACAACCTCCTTTTCAAGTCCTGACTCTATATCTTTTTGTGAAAGATTTGTCCGGTTGATCTCTTTATGTCCACCTGCACCCGCACGCTTCACTGCCTCATAATCATTAGATCCGGCAAACAGATCCAGATACCAGACCTGAGGTTTTCCGGGCATAAATATCTGTAATGCTCTGGCTAATAACAATGCCTGTTCATTTTCGCCAAGTGCATTATAATATGTCGTATTTACCTGATAATACATCTTTTTATTACCGTGAAGATCCTTTACAAAACCACCACGATCCACAAGCAGCCGGATCAGATCCTCAATCCTGTCGTCCGGTAACAATCCGGCAAGATCAAGTACCGGTATTCCATCATGGCATCCAAGCATATTCACAGTATGAATATTCTCTTTTATCTGTTCCTTTGCCCACTGCTCCAGGTAAGAGCCATCGCCTCTGTAAAGAGCATCCAGGATCAATCCCGGAAGGAAAAAGTCATATGTCAGATATCCCTTCTCTGCTATCATCTTATACTTTTTCTCTTTATATCCGGCATGAATCTCCGGAAGAAGGCGGATTCCATATGGTTTTGCAAGCTTATGGATCTGTTCAAGGAATTCCCATGTCTCCGGTTCATTTAAGAAATTGGCGCGTCCCGGTGCTTTTGGGGCATATGCAAATGCATCCAGACGGATTATCTTTGCTCCGTAACCTGCCAGTTTTTTTATGGTTTCACGGTAAAAGTCCCAGACCTTTTCTGATTTAATATTGAGATCCATTTGTCCCAAATATCTGGTATGATAATCCTCAGTATCCCGAATCTCCTGATAAAACGTATTCCAGTATGGAATCCGACTGCCATCTGCCATTTCCACCATCAACAGAGGTAATCCCGGTTTGCGGAAGAACATCGGATCCAGATACTTCTGTTCCGGTTGTATATAGCCGTCTTCTGTCATTTCTCCACAGTTTTCCCAGAATGTATTCCAGTTAATAAAAAAGTCACGATATTCCGATCGACTTCCATTCTCCAACAGATCCTGAAACTGTGGCGACTGTACAGACGCATGGTTTAACACAAAATCCAGCTTCAGATCTATATTCTGTCTACCCAACCGTAATAGTGCCTTTTCAGAATGAAATGTCTCCTCAAGATCATAGTCGATTACAGAAAAACCACGATCCAGATCAGAATGGTAAATACTCGGTAGTATATACATTGAGGAAAATGCATCTGCAAATCCATCTCTTTCAAATAAATCCGCAACAGCTTCCAGATCTCCGCCAAGACTGTCCGGATACAGATTCAGCATTGGACCATTTTCAATTTTATTTATATCTGTCATATTGGTTTCTTCTATCTCTGTTTTCCTCATATTCTATAACCTCCTGTTCACTTACTATTCCGTATAAATCCTGCCATGCATATCCTGAATGATATCTGCCCTATCCAGTCCATCATTAATCTTTTTCTGCTCAATTCTTAATACTCTGGCTACAAATGGACTGTCAATGGCAGTGTCACGATTCCTCTTCTTTCGGTTTTCAAGTGTTTCTTCCGGCGTACTGATCAATACAACAGATACATCTACCCCCTGCAGGTATGCACTGTTTCCATGTGTCCATTCAAGAATCAGAATATCTGTATCTGATACATCCCTGCGATCATACCAGATATCATCCGGGGTTCTTCCCATATGACGTAGCAGCAGTTGTGAGGTTTCTCCATGAAACTGCATGAGAAGATTCGATATAGCTTCATAATCCAGTTCCTGATCCGTACCCAGATAGTCTGTAAGAGCCTTGTCTCCATACTTCTGATATATGGATAACCACTGCATGTCCTCCTGTTCTTCTGCATCCCTTCCGGCTTTTTGAAGCTCTAATAGTTTTTCTTTTACTTCATCTGTATATAGCCTTTCAGTTATAAGTCCATTTAACCCGGACATACGAAATCTCGCAATTCGTTCTGCATCATTATACATGGGAATCCGATGCGGATAATTGTCCCCGCTTATAATAAGTGATTTCTTTCCCTGTTTTTCAAACATATTTTGAAGTAAGAAAGCCATTCCGGTCTTACCAACACCAGAACCTCCGGATACCGATATGACTGTTTTTTTCTCTTTTCTTTCCTCTGTTTTTTTCCGGATCAACGGAAATAATCGTTCTGCGTTTCTGATCTGTTCCTGTGCCAGATCCAATACTGTAATTTCTTTCGTATCCATCTGTCCGTCACCTCATTTCTGATCATCTTATATATCTTTTATTCTATTGTTTTTGCCAAACTCCCCGATCTCTGCAAACAGAAATCGGGGAGTCCTATTTATTCTTATTCTACTGCATCAAGCAGGATCTGATAGCTTGGATAATTACCGGATACTACCGTAAACGGCATACCGAGCTCCATCAAAGCAGCTCCTGAATAAACAGTACCTGTTTTCTTATCCCGATAGGAACGTTCCGGCGCAAGCCCTCTCAATCGAATATAAAATACAGGATGATTACCATGTGTATTTAATAAAACTGCACCTACAACTGCATGTTTTTTTTCTTCATCGACAGACATCCATGCTCCATATTCCGCCTCAAACGGATTACTTAATCTGTAATAATCCCCTTTTAAAATAACCGGTGCTGCTTCATGATAGGTTTTGATCTGTTCACGGACTGCCGTCTTATCTTCCTCAGATAACTTTCCAAGATCCAGTTCATATCCGAATGCTCCTGTCATGGCAACCACACCTCTGGTCTTCATGTCCGTCACTCTGCCGGTCTGATGATTCGGCACCGCAGATACGTGGGCTCCCATCGTTGATAAAGGATAAGCAAACGATGTACCATACTGGATACGGATACGATCAACTGCATCTGTATTATCACTGCACCATATCTGTGGTGTATAATACAGCATACCCATATCAAACCTTCCGCCACCGCCGGAGCAGCCTTCCCATAACATATCCGGAAATGCCTGCGTCAGGCGTTCCAGCAGGTCATATACACCAAGCATATAGTCATACATTACATTTCCCTGCCATACCATACTGTCGGAATATATATCACATAAGCTTCGATTCATATCCCATTTCACATAATTGATATCGCCCTGCCTGAGGACAGCTGCAATCTGTTCATAGATATGATCCACCACCTCTGGATTTGCAAAATCAAGTACAAGCTGATTTCTGCCATGTACCGGATGTTTACCGGGAACCTGAATTGCCCACTCCGGATGTTTTCTGTAAAGATCACTGTTTTCTGAAACCATCTCCGGTTCTATCCAGATACCAAACTGAACACCTTTGTCATGAACCCGTTTTGTCAGCTCCGTAAGAGAACAGCCCAGTTTATCTTCATTTACAATCCAGTCACCAAGGGATGAATTATCATCATCTCTTGTGCCAAACCAGCCATCATCCATGACCAGAAGCTCCACACCAAGTGCTGCAGCCTGCTCCGCAAGATTAACGATCGCTTCACCATTAAAATCAAAATAACAGGCTTCCCAGCTATTTACAAGAACCGGACGGATCTGATCTTTATATTTCCCGCGACAGATATGCTCTCTCACCAAATGATGCATCTGATTGGATAGCTGTTCCATTCCATACGCTGAATATGACAGAACTGCTTCCGGGGCATAAAATGTCTGCTCCGGCTTTAATTGATAGGAAAAGAAATCCTCCTGAAGACCCATAACCAGACGGATCTGATCAAACTGATCTAATTCTACGCTTCCTTCAAAGCTTCCACTGTACACCAGTGATACACCATAACAGGCTCCGGCGGTCTCTGTTGTGCCATGTTCTGCAAGGATCATATATGGATTATACTGATGTCCGGACGTACCACGATTACTTCCGATCACCTGTCTGCCATGTGTTACCGGTGTTCGCTGCATATTCCGTTCCATTGCATGCCGTCCATAAAATGTCAGTACATCATAATCTCCATACAAAAGATCAAGACATGTGCTGGAAAGCTTCTCCAGATAGATTTCATTCTTTCCGACATTTGTAACTTTTACACTTCTGGTTATTACATCGCAGTCAGGTAATACGCCATATAATAATGTTACCTCTACACCGACTCTTTCGTCCTTCAGATATATGCACAGAGTCTGTGCAGCTTCAGAATGTGCTGCCGGAAGTCCCGGAAGATCATACTTACCATCCTGAATCTGATATCCTGTATAGCGAAGATCAAGTGCCATACAGCCATTTGCTTCACGGATCTTTCCTGCCGTTGTTCTGTAATCACCGGTTCCAAGAACAGGGAATTCCTGAGGAAGTGCATCCAGGGAATAAGTACGATCGTTTCCAAGATCATATGGATTTCCTGAAAAACCTCGATCATAGTAAGTCAGTATATAATCCATTTCCGAATCCAAGCGTTTTCCGTAATACAGATGAAGCAAATAATCATGTGTATCGGCCATCATCTGATAAGTTGTATGTTCCGTATGGAGAGAAAATATTCTTTTCTCTTTGTTATATATAATAGCCATAAATTAAGTCTCCTTTTATTTTACTGCTCCGTTTGCCACACCTGATATGATATGTTTCTGACAAATAATATAGAAGATCAGAATCGGAAGTAACGCTAACAGATAAGATGCAAAAGCCAGATTGTAATTTGTTCCAAACTGAGTCTGGAAATTCAGCTGCGCAAGCGGAAGTGTATTCTGATCACCGGACATAATTACAAGCGGTGTCATAACGTCATTCCATGTGCCAAGGGCTGTAAGGATCGCAACCGTTGCATGCATTGGTTTCATATTCGGGAAGATGATCTTCCAGTAAGTCGTCCATGTAGTGGCTCCGTCAACACAAGCTGCCTCTTCCAGTTCAAGCGGAAGATTATTCAGATATCCTGCATATAACATTGTGTTCATCGGAAGATAAAATACTGTATAAAGTAATACCACACCAATCATATTTGCCAATCCCATTTTTGCTGTCTGTTTTACAAGCGGCATCATCAAAATAGCAAATGGCACGAACATACCACTGACAAGATAAAGATAAATTCCATTATAGATCCGATTCTTTTTCTTGCTTCGTCCAAGTACATAACCAATCAGGGAATGTATTACGATCGATAATGCGATAGTTGCCAGTGTGATAAATAAACTGTTACCGAGAGAATGCCAGAAATCTGTTACCTCCATAGCTTCCTTAAAATTACTCAGACTCCAGTGCTGCGGAAGGGATAAGATTCCATGGATATCATTTGTCATCTCAGATGGCTGCTTAAATGCGATCATAACCGTCATATATAATGGGAACAGGATGGTTACAAGACCAAGGATCAACAGAATCGTAACCCCGATATTATATCGTTCTTTTCCTGTCTTAATCCCCTTTTCTTTATATTCTTTTCTGATCTGTCTCTGCGATTTTTTCATAACTGTTCCTCCTTCTTACCCAGGAAACGCATCTGTAATACAGATATCACAACGATTACTATAAAGAACACGACTGCATTTGCACTCTGGAATCCAAACTGTCCGCCACTCATACCATTGTTGTAGATCAGGTAGGAAATGGATTCTGTGCTCTGCGCAGGACCACCCTTTGTCAACGACATGATCTGGTCAAATACCATCAGGAAGTTCTTCATGCAAAGGACTACATTAATTGTAAAAAACGGAAGGATCAGTGGGAATGTCAGATAACGGAATTTTGCAAATCCGGTTGCACCATCTAAAGATCCTGCTTCGTATACATCTTCCGGAACTGTCTGAAGACCGGATATATAAATGATCGTATTCATCGCGATCGACTGCCATGCACATACTACTGCGATTGCAAGCCAGGCCGTTTTAGAACTTGCCAGCATACTGTTTCCCTCAAAACCAAGCATGATTGCAATCTGTGGCAGAATATAAGTAAAGAAATAGTTAAAAATATAACCAACAACCAGACCGCCTAAGATATTTGGCAGGAAATACAGTCCACGCAGACCGCTCTTAAAACGTATCTTGCTGTTTAATGCCATCGCAAGGATCAGGCTGACAACATTTACGATGATCGTCGTTACTATAGCCAGCTTAAATGTAAACAGATAGGATGAACCAACTCTGGCATCATGAAAAAGATCAATATAGTTTCGAAAACCAACCCACTCATAGCTGCCATACCCACGGAAATTGGTAAAGCTGTAAATCGCACCCTGAATCAAAGGCAATGTGTTGAATGTAAAGAACAATGCTACGATAGGAATTGTGATCAACATAAATGTTCTGGATTTCCCGGACATTTTCTTTTTCTTTTTAACAAACTTCATATCTTCTGTCTTTTTTGTATCCATTTCTATTCCTCCTCTCCGGAATGCTCCTGCTCATATTTGCGAACCTTTGTGATCAGGTCACGATTGTACCGTTTCCATTCCGTATCAAATTTCTTCAAAAACGCTTCTGTATCTCCATCTAACAGGTAGGTCTGAATCAATGCATCTACTGCCATCTCAGATGGATAAAAATGATCCTGATAATCAGTCACGATTCCGTTGTTCAGATATTCCCGCATACCGTCTAACATAGATGCAAGCTTGAAATCACCTTTCTTACAAGGTACTGCGTTCTGATTGTCTATATAGTCCTGTACATTTTCATCCTCTAACAGGAAACGGAGGACTTCATAGGCTGCTTCCTTATTCGGACAGTCTTCCATCACGCAGAACTGAAGATCTACACCGGATGTCAGAACCATGTCATCCTTATTGTTAGAAGCCGGGAATACAAATGAATCAATATTGATATCCGGATTTACTGACTGGATCTGTGGTACAGCATAGCTTCCGATCATGTACATTGCTGACTCACCTTTTGCAAATGCTGTACAAGCATCATTATAAGAATATGCAACCGGATTGGCTTCTCCATACTGAAGCAGGGTTTTCATTTCTTCCGCAACCTGAACATACTGATCGGAAAATGTCGTTTCTCCCTTATTAACATCCTTACATACGGTCGAAGATGTCAATGAAGCTACTGCACTGTTCCATGGAGAAAGACAGGTCCATGTATCCTTGTAGCCCATATAAAACGGAAGAATTCCTTCTGCTTTAATCTCATCACATAATGCAAGAAGCTCATCCCATGTTTCCGGGATCGTCCATCCATGCTCCTCAAACATATCCCGGTTGTACAGGATACCGGCAGCATTTGCCACATATGGAACACTGTATGTTCCTTCTGTTGGAATAAATTTCAGATTCTCACAGATGGTCAGATAATTTTCCTTTATATCTGCCAGTCCATCAAAATCAGAAATATCCATCAACATATCGGCATCAATAAAATTCGAATAATTGATGTCACCGCCAATACCAATGATATCCGGATTATCTTCACGAACAAATCTGGTCTTCAACACCGTCATTGCATCGTTCGGAGACTGATCTTCAATTCAATATCATCATGACTGGCATTAAACCGTTCCTCAACTTCTTCAAAATAAGAGGTTGCTTCCGGCTTGTACTGTACCAGTTCGATCACTGTTTTTCCGTCTTTATTATTCTTGCCACACCCCGCCAGTAAGCAGAAACCAGTCATCATTGTAAGTACAAATAATAGTTTTTTCCCTTTTAGCATAAATACATTTCTCCCTTCTTTTATAATATGCTTTTTTAAGTTGTTTTCATTCTAACATATCATAATGCTTGTTAAAATATCGTAATAACGCCAGTTTATACCAAAATGCATTATTTTTGTCTCACTATTGCATTCATCTAGCATTTTGGTATATAGTAGAAAACAGTAGAGTTTATATTGTGTATTTGTTCTAATTTTGGGAGGTTTTTTTATGCATGAATACCTTTTTTCTATATTTCCAAATGAGAAATTTATAGATCTTGGACTATACCAGTACGGATGGGAACGCTGTGCACCGGCCCATCAGTTCGGTCCGGCTGCCAGAACCCACTATCTGTTTCATTATGTCATCTCCGGAACCGGACTTTTAATGGCACAGGACCAAAAAGGAGAGACTAGAAATTATTCGATCAAAAGCGGACAGGGCTTTCTTCTGTATCCGGGACAGATCAGCACCTATATCGCAGATGAGACAAACCCATGGGAATATACCTGGCTGGAATTTGATGGATTACGGGTAAAAGAAGCACTGGACATTGCCGGTTTTTCAAAAGACCAGCCCATCTATCATGCTACCTCAAAGGAATACCGGGAAATCATGATGAACGAAATGCTCTATATTGCCAATCACCCAAACGAACCGCCATTTCACCTGATCGGTCATTCCTACCTTTTTCTGGATGCACTCACCCGTTCCACCGCCTCTACCCAGATGATAAAAACCGGTAAAATGAGCGATTACTATATAAAAGAAGCGATAAACTTCGTAGAGCAGAATTTTCCTTATGACATCTCTATCGAAGATATAGCTGCCTGTTGCGGCATCAACCGCAGCTATCTGGGAAAGATATTTCATGATTCCATTGGCAAAACGCCACAGGAATTCCTGATAAACTATCGGATGTCCAAAGCAACAGAGCTGCTGAAAATGACTAAATTATCAATTGCAGATATAGGAAATGCAGTCGGCTATCCAAACCAACTGCATTTCTCAAGAGCTTTTAAAAATATATATGGTGTCTCCCCCAAAAACTGGCGGGACCAGAATCACTAACATAGAAACCCCTCCGGCAGATGATTATATGTATGTGGTTTTATCTGTCGGAGGGGTTTCGTTTCCTTAGTTATAGGTTCCACCTACGCCGGATCCGGCATTGAAGCCAAATAACGCACAACAGATCAGGTCGATGATAAAGGCTGTGCTTAAGACAGCGCAGATCAGGATCTGTGTTTTCCGATTCTTCTTATGCATAAAACGGCTGAGCTTCGGCGCCGCGATATAGACACCGAACAGACTTCCGATGCCAAATGCAAGTAAGCCGACCAGACAGATCCTTCCATTTAAATTCAGGAAGAATTTCTTATAATTCCAGTAGTGGGAATTAAAGAAGAAATCCAGGATCCAGCTTGCGATATATTCGAGCACGCCACAGATACCCATAGACATCAGGAATAATTTCAATTTATCTGCCTTAAACCGGTCTAACAGGAAGATAATAACGACACCCCCGACACCATAGATCGGAAGCCACGGTCCATACATTGTTCCACGGTTTACGAGCTCATGATCTCTGACGATGTGGAGCATAACCTCCCACACCCAGCCGACAAAACAGAATGAGAAGAAGAAAAAGATGAAATCCGTCAGCCGGTATTCACTCTTGACTTTGATTCCCTTTGGTACTTCTACTGCTGCATCCTGCAAGAGATATACCGGCACAGCAGTTTCTATACCTTTACAGTATGGTGCTCCGTCAAATGCCCGCTCAACAAATGCTTCACTGTCAATTCTCTTTCTAAGATGAAAATACATCTCCACGTCGATCTCTACATCAAACGGTACTGCTACTAACAGACCGGCAATCGGAACAAGCTTTAACAGCATAACAGGAATACATGACAGATCTGTTACGAACATCTTCCATTTGTATCCATTTGTCATTTCTTTGGATAAAGCTTTTGCCTCTTTCCAGCCAAGTGTCTGATTCTCTGCGACCAGATACGGGATCATCCGGTACTGATAGAATTTGTATATACCACCGACGATCGTAAGATTCCATAAAAACAGAACCACCTTATATACGAACATTGTCCAGATCAATCTCAATAAATATTTAAAATGAAATGGTGCAAACATACGGTTGATTGATACTTTATCACTGTACCGGCACTCCATCGCATACCGATTCTTTCCAACGATGGCTGCACTCTGAATAAAGAAATGCACGATCATCATAATAAATGCGGATAACAGAAGTGCAATGATCACTTCTCCGGTATTACGTTCCAGATAGGCGGCATTTGCGCCTAACAGCTTAATGATCCATGTCTGACTCTTGGAAGCAACATCGATCAGTCCGATCACAAAATCCGAATGTATAAACGGAACATCCTTTACAATCGGTGTATTTACAGCATAGTCTTTTAAGATTTCCACGTTACTTGCTACATGCGAAGTATCCAGTCCGATTGCCTTGTCAATCCCATTTACAAATGTCGACTGTGCAAATTCATCGACACCTAAAAATGCAAAGATGAAGCAGACTGCAACCAGTGCAAGCCACGCCATCGTTCCACGCTTAAACACCGTGTTCCACGCGCCTTTTCTCAGTTCTTTTCGATTCCAGTTCATATTCTTATGCTCTCCTCCAGCTCTGCTTACTGTATAATCTCATACTGTAACAGCTCGTAGTGCAGCTTCGTTCCCTCTGCGATTCCATTCGGCAGCAAGGCTCTTGCAACCAGCTTATCTTCTTCGGAACCATCCAGATTCTGCAGATGCGCATATTCTCCATCAATCTGTTTTACAATATAATCACATACTAACATTTCCATATCTCCTATCAAAAGCGTTAGCCTGATTATACTATCTCTTTCGACAAAATTCTATCTTTATATGCAATTTGAAATTTACAAAAAACTTCGCAATCAAAATAAACTGCCTGTACGCATACATTTAATCATTAGACAAATATATCCACCCGGAAAAGAATTCAATGCATTTTTCGTTATAAGATACACATTGTCAACAAATGCGGGTGTATGTCTGAGCCCAAAGGGCGAGTTCACACAGGAGCATTTGTGAATCAGACATGTGTATCGAATAGAAAATGCATTGATATTTTCAGAGTGGATGTATCTGTCTAATGTTATACTGCTTATAAACAGTTTATTTTGATTGCGATATTTTTGCTACTTTCCAAAATGGAATAAGCCCTTTTTCTCATATGGCTCACTGGTTGCGGAAAGCATCTCATAACCGATATCCTTGATTGCCTTCTTTGCAGCCTCAGTATCGATATTGTCCTCGCTGATGATCACCGTTTCCCCGCTCTTGGCAGAAGAAGTTACCTTTTTTACCTTGAAATTCTTACGGATTACATCATTCATGTGGGCTTCGCACATACCACACATCATTCCATCAATTTTTAAAGTTGTCTTTATCATCTCAATTCCTTCTTTCGTATTCATTATGTCGCATTTAATATATACCCCGCAGGTATATGTCAATTCTGTTTCTATTATATTGAGAATTAATTATCGCTTAATCGGATGTTACTTCACAAATCACCTTTTGAAAAATCATGCTGTATAAAAAGGAAAAACCGGCAGTCCCTAATCTGCCGGTCATCACCGATATCCCCACATCGGTCTCACGCTCTTTTCTTTATACTAAATTCCCAAATGCACTGATCTATTGTCGATCATAGTCAAATTATATCACCCTGCACCACTTTTTGTACACTAACCAAACGGATAGTATTTGCCATTTATTTCATTTATTTTTATCTTTTTTACCTCTTCTTATCGAATCAAACATACACGCACTGTCCAATTTGCGGGTTGTATTTTTATATAGTTCTGATTAAAATAGAAAAAAAGAAAGGAGCACCCCATGACAATTCAGGATTTTGTTTCTCTTTCAGGCGAGATATTGACACAATATTATGACAACAACATTACGCCATTTCTCGATGCATGCCATGAAGATATTCTGTGGATCGGTCCTGCCGAAAAACAGGTGATTCGCACAAAAAAAGTACTGGTCAACACATTTCTGTCTGAACAGCACGAATTAAAATTTGTTCTTCATGATCTGGTTATTACTCCTCTTGCTACGACCAGCAACCGGGTAGTTGAGATCATTATGTTCTTTATGGTTGATACGATATGGCCTGATAACAGCATGAATCGGGTTAATCAGAGGATTCATCTGTCCTGGATCATGAACAACGGAGTTCCTCAGATTCGGCTCTGCCATATCTCAAATGCTATCTCTTACGATGAACGAGATACCATCTATCCGGTGCATTACGATTCCAAATTCCGCGAAATGCCGCTTGCCGGCGTATCCCGCTCGGAACGTTTGTCGTTTAAGGGTACAGATAAATCTCTGCTTTTTCTGAATCGGAATCAGATCCTGTACATAGAATCCCATGGCAGACACTCCAATATCCATACAACCTCCAATTCCTACGAGATTACAGAAAGTCTGCTTTCTCTGGAAAAACGCTTCCCGGATTATTTCCTGCGTTGCCACCAGAGTTATTTGATCAATCCCGATTTCGCATCATCAATTGAACGTTTTAAACTTACAATGTCCGATGGCTTTGTAATCCCAATCCCGGAAAAGAAATATACTCAGGTAAAACGTCTGCTTCTGGATTTTATTAACGCCCGGTCATCAGACACCGGAATTTAAAAGATCTTTAAACGGTGCAAATGCTGACGGAATCGCAATCTCCTGCTTCAGCTCTTCTAATGTAACCCAACGAAGATCTTTCGCCTGCTGTTCCATACATTCCATATAAAAGGCTTTCATATGCCATTCTACATGGGAAAAAATATGTGTATATGTTGTCTCCATCCAGATTTCTTTTGGGTGGAGATTTTTTGACGTTACATACGAAAGGATCTCCTGTGTGCTGTAGCTTCCAGGAAGATTCGGGAATTCCCACAATCCATGTAACAACCCTTTCTCTGTCCGCTTCCGTATCGCAACCTTATCTTCATACCGAAGCATCAGCACCGCTTTTTCTTCCACCTTCCGTTTCTTCTTTGCTTCACGAACCGGATACTGCTGCCAGGAATCATGCTTATGAGCTTTACACAATTCCTGTAGTGGACACACCTCACATTTTGGAGCACCATTTGGCAGACAGATTGTTGCTCCAACCTCCATCAGACTCTGTGTCAGCATATCGCAATGTCCATACCGGTACACCTGCAGAAGTTCCTCCCGGATTTTCTTCTTTACTGCCTGCTTGTCGATATTTGACGGATCTTCCATCACTCTGGTATATACCCGGAGAACATTTCCATCCACCGCAGGAGTTGGCAGATCAAAGCAGATCGAGCCGATTGCTCCCGCCGTATATTCTCCGATTCCCGGCAGGCTCAGGATCTCATCGTATTCTGCAGGGAAGTTTCCCTGCCATTCTATCACCACTTCTCCTGCTGCCTTTTTCAGATTTCTTGCACGGTTATAATATCCAAGTCCTTCCCAAAGTTTCATCAGGCGGTCATCATCTACCTCTGCCAGCGCCTCGATCGTCGGAAGCTCCTGCAAAAACGTTCTGTAATATTCTTTTACTGCTTCCACTCTCGTCTGCTGCAGCATGATCTCCGACAACCATACATGATACGGTTCTTTATCTTTTCTCCATGGAAGATCTCTGGCATGCTCCGGATACCATGCGATCAAATTGTCCGCGATCTGCTTATATACATTCTGCATAAACTCATTCCATCCTGTTGCGTTTTTGTATTTTATCTCTATCAATGACCAGAGCGGCAATTTTTTATTTTTTTGCCGTTCCGGTCATTTTGATAAGAATAATAATTATATACTTAAAATCTTCTTCCGCCCATGCCACACATAGGCTTTTCTTCTGTCTCCGGTGTTTCTACTACATAATTTGTGCGAAATGCAGCATTTACTTCTGCAATTTCTTTCTTGCCATCAATGTAATCTCTGAAATATTCCATCAAATTCATACCGGAATTCTCACAGCCTTCTTCTTCCTCCCACTGTTTTACAAGTGCAATTCGTTCTGATTTTGTTGTGTCTTTAATTAATGTACTTTTCATCTGAAATTACCTTCCTTTTTTCTTTTTTTCCGGGATCTCGATTTCTCTTGCTTCTAACAGTTCCTTCAATGACTGTGGCTCATAATTCATATACGGTTGCATACACCCGACATTGATCGCCAGAAAATCCTGGTCTTCCTCATGAAGATCCTTGCGTTCATTCAGCCGCTTTATGCAGTCCTGAAAAAACACATCCTCCGGGGATCGGTGTGTATGCCCATACAACAGGATATTCCCTCTATGCTGACCATTCCAGAACAGGATCGGATAATGACAAAGCACCAGTTTATATGCATTTCCTCGAATGTTGTCTGTAATCTCTTTGTAATTACAAACCTCCTCAAATAACTGCCGGAGCCTGTAATCTGACAGATCATCATGGTTCCCATGCACAAGGATCTTATGTCCTTTTAACTGCGCAACTAATGCGATCAATTCTTCACTTTTTCCCCTCTTACTGATGTCGCCGAGGATATAGACCGTATCTCCGTTTGTCACCTTCCGGTTCCATCTGGCAAGCATATCGGCATGCATTTCTTCCAGTGTCTTATATTCTCTTTCGTCATATCCGCTTCCGCTGCCTGCGAGCTGGCTGGCACAGCAGAAATGCAGATCACTGATATAATAATTCATTTTGTGTTTTCACCTCGCAATGCCTCTATAACATTTTTTCTCCCACCATTTTACATTCTGCCAAATAGGTGTGTCAATTCATCCAGTGGATCTGTTCTCCCTGAACCAGTGGATACCTAAAAAGCTCGGAACCGTCCAGATCACAATGGTGCATATCCACACCTGTGATCTGGTGGTTTTCGTATGTTGTATAATAATAGATTCCTTTATCTGCATTACAGCAGGAGGTGTAGAGTGTAATCTCATACTTGCCATCTGTCACTTCACAGCATCCACGCTGCTGATCAACCGATCCAAGAATATGGAAGAACTGGCTGATACTCTCCGCCTCGCTGTCACCGGATTTCGAATTCATTTTTGTAAATGCGACCTTTGCAAATCGTGACGCTGACGACAGATCTCCCGGCAAACCAAGTGCACCCATGCCCCTGCTGTAAGACTGTAACTGCAGCTGCTCTGCGAAAGTATTTTCCGGCTGTTTCGGAGATAAGCCCTGATAATTATTCAATAAAAACATCTGTGTCTCAAATGGTGGATTGTTCGTGAGAACTCCGACCGGATTTTCATGTATATGCATTCCATCCGCCATACACTCAACTGTGATCGCAGCATTCCGATCTACTATGATCCAGTGTAACTGTGCCGATGGAAGCTGTTCGCTGAAAGGTGTTCCGACCAGATTCATCCGGTCAAGCAATGCCCGTACCTCGTCCAGATCCGCACACTGTCCAAGTATCCACGGGATAAATTCAAACTGTGCAACATTATCCCTACCAGCTTCTACTGCCTGATAAACTGCATTTCCAACAAAATTAAGTCCCGCCATACCGACACCCTTTTCATTGATCGCATCATAATAAAGCGGATATCCACCTGCCACATGCGCCATGCCAATGATCGCATAATGAGAATCCCTCTTTCCCATATGACGAAACTCAAACGGGAACTTTCTCGGTGTCACCGTAATCTCATCCCCATAAGAAAATTCATAATCTAATGTTCTGCCAAAATAAAAATCCTTCGTTTTATACGTCGCTGCTGTACACATCTATAACCATCATCCTTTCCTGTTTTCTCAATTTTACAATCTTG
Organism: Clostridium sp. AM54-37XD; assembly: GCF_003478225.1. NCBI lineage: Bacteria > Bacillati > Bacillota > Clostridia > Eubacteriales > Clostridiaceae > Clostridium > Clostridium sp. AM54-37XD. The sequence continues at coordinate 23,845 of NZ_QUEV01000009.1, read as the reverse complement.
CACTCACCAGGTTCAAAATTATATTCTTATTATTTTCATATACTACACATGTTACTATTAGCATTCGCATAAAACAACAGTTCAATTATGAAAGAATTATAAAAAGCGGCATTCTTGCAAAAGCATTTCCGTATAACCAGCTATTCACTATAATATAACATCAGCGAGGATTTCGTTATGACATGCACATTGAAAAATTAGAGTAAGCTACACTAACCTCAAACTACGCTAACGCTTGTTTTCGCTAAGTGTACTTACATGGCACGCACTAACCTCAGACTTCGCGCTAACGCTCGTCTTCACTAAGTGCTCCGCTCAGCCCAAAGGGCGAGTTTGCACAGGAGCATTTACGAATCAGGCATGTGCATGGAATAGAAACCACAGCGAGTTATATATAGTGAGTAGCTGATTATACAGAAATGTCTCTGCAAGAATGACGCTTCCAGATTCTATTCTTCCATGTATTCAATATAATCTGTTTCATCCGCAAAAAGCTGGTATCTTCCATCTACATATCCCATATAACCTTCCGTTACAAAATATCCTTTTATCATAATTCCGATCTCCTGTACATTTGTTCTGTCCTATAAAGTTCCGATTTTCTTTGAATTTTCTGTATTTTTTATACAGTCAACCCGTTTATGGCTTTATATTACAGTTTTATATGCACAAAAAATCGTACATCTTTTAAACCAGCAAAATATCAGACAGATTTGCCTGAATTCCTGCTGCCACCTCCGGCTTGTTCATGGAATACACATGAATGTGCTTTACGCCATTTGCCAGAAGATCTATGATCTGATCAGTCGCATAAGCGATACCTGCCTGCTTCATTGCAGCTTCGGTATCTCCAAACCGGTCAACAATATTCTTGAAACGTTCTGGCACATTGCAGCCGGATAATTTGACGGCATTTTTCACCTGAACCCGCTTCGTGATCGGCATAATTCCCGGAATCACCGGCACAGCAATCCCAGCTTCTCTAATACGATACATGAAATTAAAGAAAATATTGTTATCAAAAAACATCTGTGTAGTCAGATATTCACATCCCGCTTCCACTTTCTTTTTCAGGTTTGCAATATCATCCTGCTTGTTTGCAGAATCCGGATGAACCTCCGGATAACAAGCTCCGCCCACACAGAAGTCTCCGCTCTCTTTTATTAATTTTACCAGCTCCGATGCGTGAGCAAAATCAGTAAATACCTGTCCATCATAATTCTTTGGAATATCCCCACGAAGTGCCAGGATATTTTCAATCCCTGCATTTTTCATTTCAGAAAGTGCTGTCCGGATGCTGTCTTTATTTGCGCATACACAGGTCAGATGCGCAATCGTCGGAACTCCGTATTTTTCTTGAATCTCATTTGCAAGCTTGATCGTATGTCCTTTTGTGCTGCCACCCGCTCCATATGTAACACTCATATAACTCGGCCGTAATGCCGCAATTCCAAGTGCCGCAGCTTCCACACTTGCAAAATCTGTATCCTTCTTCGGCGGAAAAACCTCAAATGACAATGTTGCTTTCTCCTGCCCTATAATATCTCTTATCTTCATGTATTTCCTCCTGTCATTTCATCTCTTTTGTATATCTGCAGTTGGGATAATTCGTGCATCCCAGAGAATTTTCTCATCCTTTTTCATTATATAAATTCTACGGTAATATGACAATAACAACATTCTTTTCTGCCACACCATGAAAACTTTTGAAAAGTCTGCTGGCATAATCCCACATTTTCCTGTATAGTATATGGGTATGTAATTTGTTTGGAGGAGTTATCAAAAGATGAAAAAACGTGAATCATTTAACAACAAATGGGGATTTGTCCTCGCCTGTATCGGCTCAGCGGTCGGCATGGGTAATATCTGGATGTTCCCAACCAGAGTATCCCTCTATGGCGGAGGCTCTTATCTGATCCCTTACTTCATATTCGTTATCCTGATCGGATTCACCGGTGTGATCGGCGAAATGAGTTTCGGACGTGCTACCAAATCCGGTCCGGTCGACGCTTTTGGCTATGCCTGTGGAACAAAGGGCAAACAAAAACTTGGCGAACTTCTTGGTTTTATACCGGTACTTGGCGCACTTGCCATGGCGATCGGCTATACTGTCGTAATGGGCTGGATCTTAAAATATATGATCGGTGCATTTACCGGTTCAACACTTGCACCGGAAAATGTGGAATCCTTTGGTGCCGCATTTGGTTCAACCGCTTCTGCATTCGGCAATAACCTATGGCAGATCATTGCACTCGCTGTCGGCATTATCATTCTGATGTTTGGTATCGGAAACGGAATTGAAAAGGCAAATAAGATCCTGATGCCTCTGTTCTTTATCCTGTTTATCATTCTTGCGATCTATACCGCCTGCCAGCCGGGTGCTGCCGAAGGATATAAATATATCTTTCGGATCGAGCCAAAGGTTCTCGCCGATCCAAAGACATGGATCTACGCACTTGGCCAGGCATTTTTCTCCCTGTCTGTTGCAGGAAATGGGACACTGATCTATGGCTCTTATCTGCCGGACGAAGAAAATATACCGGAAGCTGCCGGACAGGTTGCTTTATTTGATACAATTGCTGCGTTACTTGCAGCCCTCGTTATCATTCCGGTTATGGCAACGACCGGTGCGCAGTTAGACCAGGGTGGTCCGGGACTTATGTTCATCTATCTGCCTGCCCTGTTCAAATCTATGCCGGGCGGACATATCATCGCCATGATCTTCTTCGTTGCAGTATTCTTTGCAGGCTTGTCCTCATTGATCAATCTGTACGAAGCTCCGATCGCAACGATTCAGGAAAAGCTTGGATTAAATCGTAAATTATCCTGTGGTGTGATCGCAGGAATCGGCGTGATCGTATCCATCTGTATTCAGGGAATCGTATCCGGCTGGATGGATGTTCTGTCCATCTATATCTGCCCGCTTGGTGCAGGACTTGCCGGAATCATGTTCTTCTGGGTATGCGGTAAGAAATATGTAGAGGAGCAGGTAAACCTTGGACGTGAAAAGAAGTTCACAGACAAATTCCTGCCAATCTGTAAATATGTCTATTGCCCTATCTGCATTCTGGTTTTAATACTTGGAATCGCATTAGGCGGAATCGGCTAAAACAGGGATAATGCGAGATTCAGATACTTCTATTTATAACAATACCCCTATTGAATAACACACTACGATTTCTGTTCGATGCATATGCCTGATTCGTAAATGCTCCTGTGCAAACTCGCCCTTTGGGCTCAAACATGCACCCGCATTTACTGGCAATGTGCATTCTCACAACGAAATCTCGTTCATGTTATATCAATAGGGGTATTATTATAAATATAAAATATCTGAATCTCGGCATTACTCCTCGTCATTAGGAATGCCATTTGCCAGGTATTCATTCCACTTGGCGTTGTTACGCTCCAGTTCTTTTTTCTGTATGATGCGGTTGCGGTCTGTGAGGATCGCGAGCATCTCATCTACGACCTCCTCCATAGGAAGGGTCTGATAATGTGACAAATAGCCGATCATACGACCGGCTGTAAAATCTGTATTCAGATTCTGTGTTATAACCTCGCAGAATTCCGCCGGATAGCCCCGGTCAAGCATCATCTGATATAGGTTTTTACTTGCTTCTGATCTTGGTTTCATTTATGATCACCTGACTATTCTTTCGATATATATCTGCATATCCAATTATGCATCCAAACGGTTCGCTGATCGTCCAATCTGCTCTCCCATTTTCACCAGTGTTTCCATTCCTGATCCGGTATGTTCCAATAAATCCCGATCCGGTATCACGACATTCTTCTGTGTCAACAGAATGATCGTTGAACCGCCGAATTCAAATCGTCCTTTTTCAACACCTTTATGAACAAATCCCAAGCCTTGCTGATTATTACTGATCTTACCAACCATCAATGCCCCGACTTCCATCTGAAGAAGCGTTCCAAACTGCTCCGTCTTTATCAGACAATACTCTCTGGAATTCATCTTGTAGATCGGACAGACATCATTTGCAACCGGGTTCACCGTATGCAGAATTCCTGCTATCTTACGCTGTTCGGATTTTCTTCCATCTGCTGCATAGCAATACCTGTGATAATCATCTACCGTCAATCGGATCACATAAATATGTCCGTCCAGATACCTCTTAGCCAGCTTCTTGTCCTGCAACAACTGTTCCAATGTATACTCGGTGTGTTTAATAAGAAAATGTCCGTTTTCATGGATCTTATACACACTGACCTTTCCATCACTTGGGCTGACCAGCGCATTTGCATCCAGATTAACCGGTCGTTCTTCTGCTCTGATCTTTCGAGTGAAAAAATCATTATATGAATCAAATATCTGTTTCTCATATAAGGACAGATCAATGCCATTCTTCTTTACAAACCCCGGAACTGCCAGTCCTGAAATCCGGGTATCCAAAAATGCCCCGCCTATGCGGGACACTACCGGTGACAGAAAGGGACGGATCAGACACCTCGTCACTGCATGTCCATAGATAAATGCAAGCAGGCGATCCTGACCGGTCTCGCCCTGTCTTTTATGTCCTTTTCGATCTATATATATGATACTCATTTTCTTTTCTCCAATCTTCTCCTACCATATATGGAGCATTCGAAGCACCGCCAGCGTTACAACGCCAACGATGATCGCCAGTGTGCGGTTCTTTGGTTTACGGAATTTGAAATTTGTAATAAACAGCAAACCGACCAACAGTACCAACGCATGAAGCTGAGCATGAATTCCCGCTTGCCAAGCATCGGCTTAAATACTGCCAGAAGTGGCAAAAGCACAGCCATAGATGTGATCGGAAGTCCCTGATAATATTTACGTTTTTCCTCTGTCTCATCCTGTCTGACTTCCTCAGAAACATTGAACCATGCCAGACGGATCAAGCCTGCCAGCACATAGAATAACAGGATCGCAACACCAGTCAATCCACGCATTCCCATGCGGTAGCAAAGGATTGCCGGTGAAACTCCAAAGCAGACAATATCCGCCAGAGAATCAATCTGGATTCCAAATCGTTTTTCAACCTCTGTACGATCTTTCTTGGTCCGTGCAACCTTGCCATCAAACATATCGCACAAACCGGAAATTGCCAGACATACAAGCGCCATCCGGCAGTCGCCATTTAACGAAAATAACATACCACCGATGGACACCATCAGACTGATATATGTAAGAATTACTGTATAATCATAAACACCTAACATTTCTCTACCACACTTTTCTTTTTTCTTCCAATAGTAAAATTTGCAACAATCGTAAATATCGCACTGAGGATCAGTTCTGTATAATACCCCAGGCCACGAGACAATACCATACCCGGCAGAAGAAGCATGCTTCCAAATACCGGAAGGAAGATATCAAGGAATATCTTCTCACTGATTCCCATTCCGCCCGGAAGCGGCAGCATATCAACTGCAACCGCGATCGAGCCCTGAAGAAGTATCACGGTAAACGCTGATGTTCCTTTTAATCCAAATGCAAGATATACGAACCAGGTTGCTGCAAACAACGCAAACCGCTGCACCATCGTAATGAGGAATACAACGATCAGCACCTTTTTATTTTCCTGCAAATAAACAGCAGCCCCCCGATACTGATCCATCGACTGAACCAGCTTCTTTGCTCTTGACTTTCTATGTTTTAATATATGGATTCTTTCTAACAAAATATGCCCTTTGATCATAATTGACTTTGCAAAATTCGGATGAAATGCAAATACAACCATAATCGCTACACACACCACATTTAATCCCAGTCCGAGATAAAACCAGAAGATTGCATCCGATAAATACCGATGTATAAATCCCTGCCCGAAGATCACCAATGCAACACCAAGCAGTACCAGTACCATCTTGTAGATAATGGTTATGATCAACAATACCATCGTTGAGATCGGAATCGGTATATCTTCTTTCTTCATATAGTAAACCTGTGCCGGCTGACCGCCCGATGCAGACGGAGTAATGCAGCTAAAGAAAAAGCCAACAGATGAAAATAAAAAGCAGATCCATTTCTTTACCTTTATACCTAGTGAATGCATCAGATAATGAATAATGATAGATTCTCCCCATATGAAGATTATTACACAGATAACGCCGGGAATCAACCAAAACGGGTTCACAGTTTTAATTATTTCGATGATCCGCCCCATATCCTTGCCATGAAACACACCATAAAGAGTTGCTGCAAAGATCAGAAGCAAAAAAATTATATTAAATATCCATTTTTTCTTACTCTCCATACGTCCTCATTTCCAATTTCACTGCCTTATGCATGAAGCATTTTTACTGTTTCTTTACCATGTCTTTGCCAATATCTGTTTCAGTATATCACAACGTTTGAAAAAAATGTTAAATCTGACATTAATATCACATTAATAATATTTAATATTATATTTTCAATAGGAATTTCCAATCAATTAACTTTTTTTACCATGAAGTGCACCCCTTGTTTTACTTTACAAGGAAAACTTTTCTAATATAGAAAAAAGCAGTCTGTAGAATAAAATTATTCTCAAAGACCGCTTTCTATGCTGACTTTCGCCAAATATGAAATTATTTCTGCGCCTCTAAAATCTTAGGCTCCTGTCCTTCTTCCCATAAAACAGTTACTTCTGTTCCATCCTTATGACAGTAAACTACCTTCCGGATCACTGGCAAACTCTCTGTCTCTTCCTCATCACCGGATGCAAATGCTGATGTTATAGTGGCACCTTCCCGGTGTCCACCAAGTGCATGATAGCTCTCTGTCAATTGCCATGATCTGCTCTGACCGGTTGGATCAAGGGAAGTCAGTCCCTGTTCACCGAAATAAAATCTTACAATTCCATTTTCCAGTTCCTCTCCTGTACTGATCGTCACGATCTGTCCGCTTCCTAAGAGAGCAGACTGATGCAGATATAACGCTCCATCCATCTCGACCACTTCCACATTTTCCTGAATACCCTCTGCACCGATCTCCGGCCATACCTCCGACCAGTGTGAAGTAACCGCCCAGTTACCGACTACCCACAAAACAGCAAATATCACAATAATGATCAAAGCCCGTCCCCAGACCTTTTTATTTACAAATTTACGAAATCCTTTTACATCCGCACTGTCCTTCATCGGCAAGGCAAGGTCTGACTTCATCTGCTCCGCAGTTTTTCTGCAAGAATCGCAGGTCTTCATATGTTCTTCTACTAATTTTTTACTTTCTTCGCTGCAAACCCCATCTATATATAAAGGAAGCAGATCATTTATCATTTCACATTCTTTTTTCAAGATAATTCCTCCATTTCATTCATGATCAACAGCCTTGCACGATGATACGTCACTCGCGCCCAGCTCTCTGTTTTTCCAAATATTACTGCAATTTCCCGAAATGGCAGTTCGCCAAATACTCTCAGATTGAATACTTCCTTATACGGTTCACTCAGGTTATGAACCAGTTGATGAATCTTCATCGCCTGTTCCCTGTCCACAGTATCTTTGACAAAATCGTGATCCGAGGCCCGTTCTGTCAGTGTCTCATCCGGTTCAGTCGTTTCCCGTTTCTGTTTTTTCACATAAGTAAAGTAAGTATTCTTTGCAATCTGGCACAACCACACGCGTATATCGCAGTCACCCTTGAATCGGTCTACTGCCTTTATGGCTTTCATAAATGTCTCCTGCGTAATATCTTCCGCTATATGCGCGTTTTTGCTTAACGCGAAAACATACCGATACAAGTCTGTATAATAGTTATTGTAGATTTCTTCTATTGGTACCAATTTGCTTATTCACCTCCCATCACTTATATGACAACGCTCCCGGAAAAACGTTACAGAAAAATTTATATTTTTTATAATATCCGTCTTGACGACATTTGTCGATGGTGTTTAAATAGATTCTGCTTCTAATGTGTGAAATAAACATTTCAAAATACTACTTTGGGATTATAGATATGAAAACGATAAAGTCAAAAGAAATGGATATGTTAAACGGGGGATTGGTTGGCAAGCTGATCCTTTTTTCACTGCCGCTTGCATTCAGCAGCATTTTACAGCAATTATTCAACTCCGCAGATGTCGCTGTTGTCGGCAGATTTGCCGGAGATAATGCGCTCGCTGCAGTCGGAAGCTGTGTGGCTCTGGTCGGCATCTTTGTCAACCTGATCGTCGGTCTGGCTGTGGGACCAAATGCCGTCCTCGCTAATCTGATCGGTCAGAAACAGCGTGACAAGATCAACGATATGGTACATACGATCCTGACATTTGGCACAATCCTCGGACTTGGGCTTATGATCCTCGGCTTTGCCTCTGCCCGGATCATTCTGGAATTATCCGGTACACCGTCCGGTGTTCTTGCCGAAGCACTGTTATATATCCGCATCTATTTCTTAAGCATTCCGTTTATGACCGTTTATAATTTTGGAGCTGCCATTCTGCGAAGCTCGGAGATACCAGACGACCAATGTTCTATCTTATTATCTCCGGTATCGTAAATGTCATCCTGAATCTGATTCTCGTCATCTGCTTTCATCTGGGTGTTGCCGGTGTTGCCATTTCCACTGTAATCTCTAATGTTATCAGTGCTGTTATGGTCATGGTATATCTTTACCGCAGAGATGATGAGTTTGCATTCCGGTTCAACCGGATGAAGATTGTACGCCCATATCTGCGCAAGATACTTCAGATCGGTATTCCATCCGGTATCCAGGGAACCATTTTCTCGATCTCGAATGTTTTTATCCAGAGTGGTATTAATTCATTTGGCAAATTTGCGATCGCAGGTTCTTCTCTTGCACTTAATTTTGAATATTTTACCTATGACATTGCAAATGCATTTGCACAGGCAACGGTCACCTTCACCAGCCAGAACTATGGCGCAGGAAACATCAAACGCTGCAAGAAAGTGTTCTGGTTAAACATGCTGTTTGGCATTGTCTTCACAGAGATTCTCGCAGTTATCTTTATCGTATGGAGCGACTTTTTCGTCGGAATCTACACAAAAAGTACAGCAGTCGCTGCCTATGCTTTGATCCGTATGTATCATGTCTGCTCACTGGAAGGTCTGACCACTACTTACGAGGTTGAAAGTGCCGCTCTCCGTGGTATGGGCAAATCAGTAGAACCTGCAATCTTCACCATCTTAGGAACGGTTGTTTTCCGTCTGATCTGGCTTGACACGGTCTTCCGCCTGCGTTCAACATTTGACTGGCTGCTGAATGTATATGCGGCTTCATGGATATTTACCGGATGCGCACTGTTTATCGTGTATGTAAGACATATGAAGAAGGTGGAGGTGAGACAGAAATCAGCACTTTAGGGACTATGAAATAATAGCTTCTTTGGTAGTTCTGATTAGCTGCCTTTTGCTCATAAATTATTTTATTCCATCCTCCACAATCTTACAAATTGCACCGCCATCTATAACTGCGATAATCTTGCCCTTGGCTGTTTTACCAATCCTGTCATACAACCGACCGGCACTTGAAGACTCACCCTTGACAGTAAATGGACTGTTTGCAACATAACCACATTTACCAATACCTTTGATCTGCACCATAATTGCTTCTGAATCAAACTCATTGTCCGGTTCCTTTTTCAATTTCACCTTCATACCCTTTTCCATAAATTCATTTCCCAGATAATGATTACATCCTGTAATTGTAAAATACATATCCTTCATATATCCCGACTTCTTTCTGATCATATATTATATCGTGAGCATAGCTCACTCAATGCATTCCGCAAAAGCAACATCCTTGCGAGCAAATAATTTTGCGTTCATTATATCTTGTTGCTTATGAATGTCTCTGTCTTCATGGCTTTATATTAGCAACTATCATGTCCAAATAAATGTACATCCGTAAATCTCTTTTCATCCACAATATATTATTTAATACTGCAAAGTCGCCAGACACCTGCATTTCTGCAGGCATCTGGCGACTTTGCATTTTACTCTAAATGAGTGGACCATGTATGCCAGTCATATGGATCATACTTATTGATATCTACATAATAATCACCCTTCATTAACTCTTCGATCGTATTATATTCATTCAAAGCGAACTTACATGATGCAGAAGTTAATGTACTATAAGTTGGTTTATGCCAGCCTGTAGGATCAAACTTAAATTCTGAACTGTCCGATGCATACCCCTGAACCTCACATTCTACAAACTTACCCTGCCCCATAAAAATCAGTGTCACCACATGTCCTCCACTTACATTATGCGGCTTTTTACTTGCAGCAGAATAATACCGGCTATAATCATTATAAAAACCATTTTCCCCATCATATGAACAGGACAATATTATATAGGGATAACCAAGTTCTGTCATGGCATTTGCTACCGTTGACGCACCCCAGCATGTATACTCTGAATAACTATGACTACCGATCCAATAATTAAGTGCTGTATATGTTTCATAATCTGTCATATCGGGTGCGCATTGGGCAACATCTTTTAAAATACCTTTCAAACGCACCTCTCTATCATAGTTATACACAGGCTCTAAAAACGGATCATATTCCCAATACTTTTTGCGGTTAAATTCTACAGAATTTGAAAATCCGTTCGACACCAATGTTACAACCTTCGTATCACCAAAATACACATCTACGGATTGTTTTTTATCTAGCAGACAGCTTACATTTACAAGTATATACCCAATATATCCTTGCTTATAAAGCGTCTGCTGCATTTTGTCTCGCACCGGCATTTCATCATAATATACCACCGATATGTTTGTCGCTACCTGGACATTTTTTCTATCTGGGATATATTGTGTATTTGAAAAGCTGTTAAATCCACATTTTCCATTATACTCTGTATGAATTACAACATCGTTTTTCAACTTCTGTTTAATAAAAATCGGGAAATAGCACTGTGCAAAATCCTTTGAGATTTTGTTTGCTTCATCATTATAATTCGCATAATCTGTATATTTAAAAAAAGGAAACTCATCCGTTTTGTAAGCAAGATCTATTCCGTTTACTGTTTTAGTCGTCATATGATAATCAGGTATCGGTACCTTTTTCGTTACCTTCGACCACTTGGAATAATATGTTTTTCCGCCTATTTTTTTATAGGTACGTATGCGGAATGTATATGTTATTCCATATTCACTGACATATAGATAGAAGCCGCTATAATAAGTTTCTATCTTTTTTTTCGTTACCTTATCCCCTATGGTTCCATTGTTTCTTACCTCAAGCTCATACCCATCCATTTTCATAGTAGCACTATTCATATTCCAATCGAAATCTAACGTATCACCATAAGTATCATTTCTGTAAAATGTGCTTTTCAAACCTTTTATAGTAGGAAGTGCTACACTATATTCTATCGTCTTACTTCCTTTTATTTTTTTACCTTTATATTTGCCTTTTAAGGTTACTTTGATTTTATATTTACCCGGTTTGACCGGATTTTTAGGATATGTAATCTTATAATTCTTCGTTTTTAATTTCTTCCCCTTATACTTTACTGTAACTTTAGGTTTAATTTTCTTTCCTGTATAAGCATAAGTTTTTTTACTCGTAGTTACCGTCCATTTCGAAGTTGTACCTTTTGCATAAGTCTCTATATCGGCTCCCTGAAATGCAAATATACCGAATACTAATAAAATAACTAAGCCTGTTAAAAGTCCTCTTTTTCCTCTCATATAATATTTCTCCTCCTAGGGTATTACCTATATTCTTCTATCAGTTCAATGGCTTCTTTGATCATGCCGTCACAGTGCGGTTTCTTCTGACCACCCGCCTGTGCATTTGCCCTTAACAGATCAAAGCAATTAATCATACCATTATGATTCTCTTTCATTTTTCTCTGGAACTCTCCTACAATATGAGGATCTGAGATTCCCAATGCTCCGAGTACCATAAGCGCACCTGTCACAGCTCCACATGTACTGCCTGACTTCATTCCTCCACCAAAATTTGTACCAAGTGCCTTCATCTGGCTCTCCGACAAACCAAGCTCCTCTGCATAGGTCATCATTATCGTTTCCGCACAGTTCGGACACATTGCGTTGCTTCTTAACTGCATTGCTTTTTCTATGTGTTTATCCATAAAAAAACCTCCTGATTATCATTTGTAGATTCGGATATAAAAATACCCATTTGTCATTGTTTTTATGAGCAGCATACTTTTCGGTAAAAATTATCTGCTGAAGTAAAAATATCATTGTAAACTTATTATACAAGATACAAATACCATCGCAAATACTTTTTCATCATTTTCAGAAACTATACAATCTGCATCCATATCGCAGGTAATGATCTGCTACTTAAGGTCTGAAGAAAAATCTTTTCCTCTCCACTATTTGCTTATTTCTTCTCCTGCAAATACTTTTCTATCAATTTCGGCTGTATCGAAGGATACGTCCAGGCATTTGGCAGTTCATCCATAAGCACAACTTTCTCCATTTCGCTATGTAATTCCTGTGCAAATTCTGTAATCTCTGCAAAACAAAGCAGTCCAAATGTTTCATCACCAGTATCATTTACTCTGTTCTTACCTGTTACTGAATAAACACAGATTGGTTTTATCTCAAATCTAACTGCACCTGTTTCTTCCTGCAACTCTCTTTTGCGGTTGCAAGAATGTTCTCCCCAGCTTCTCTATGCCCTCCCGGCACTTCATATGTATCCCTTTCCTTGTGTTTGCAAAATACCCACTTGCCATTACTCTGTGAAATAATTACTGCAAATTTTAATAGTTCATCATTAACTGTATCATAGAATTTCACTTCCAAGTTATCCATTACTGTATCTCCCAATTATTATTCTCCCCACAAATAAAGCCTACCTCAAACGTCATTTGATAAAACAATGCCGGAAACCCGCATAAATACAGGCTTTCGGCATTTTAATCCGCTATTCAAACTCGATTTTGGAAACTATATATTGTGTCTAAGCAGCGTTATATCTACCTTATTTTGTACGAAAATTCCTTATATTCTATGAATTATTTCTCTTTTTGAGAGTTTTTGCAAGCATTTTGCAAGCACTCCTCATTTTACAATAAATTACTCCCATTACTATTAAGCATATTTTGTAACCTATCTATTTCCCCTTGTCGTTTATTTAGTTTTTTTTCATATATTCGCGGTTCAATCCAACCATAAATATATTGGTTAATCTTAGAATATGTTTTAAAGGCAGGAATCCATAATGTAATTGTACTTACTCCGGATATCATCGCTACTGCCAAAGCTACAAATCCTTTTGACTCATTGAGCCCATAGTAAACAACTAATACTGTCGAAATAATCATAAATAATACCACCATTCCTCTTATAGCTAGTGACAAATATTTAGCGCACTTTCCCGCAATATGTTCAGCATTTTTTTTAGCCTCCTTCCTCACATTTGCAATACTACTAACAATACCAGATTTATATGTGTCTACCATTTCTAAAGCCTTGTTAGTTCGAACGTTAGCTTCTTCTAGTTGTTTCTCGGCTTTTTTTGCCTTATGTTTTCCTCTTGAGCATAGTTCTCTTTAACTCTATTATGAACATTTAACACCGTAGTATCATCTAACTTACTCGGATTTCCACCAGAAATATGCATTATCTCAGCACGTGCATAAGCACTATAACGCATATCTGCCGCTTCATCCTCTGAAATATCTCCCCTATGTACAAGCCTTCCCGTTATTTCAAAAAAAGTTTGCATAACTGCTTTTGATGGAGAAACTGCTGCATTAGCAATAGCAACTAACTGTCGCATAGGTAAATCAGGATTAGAAAAACCATACTTTACCCATAACAATGTAGTTATATCCGTAATTCCCATTGTCGGCGGTATATATAATTGATATTGATTATATCTTAGAAACATATTGCTTTTTTTTGCCAATTTATTGTTTGTTGTTACAAAAATAGCCTTGCACGACTCAATACTTTCAACTCTAATTCCATGCCTTTTCAAACATATAGAAGCAATTGCATCAACGTCATTTGTCAACATTCTCTGCGAACGAGAATAACTCGGAATTTCCTTTACAATACACTCCTTCAATCCCTTATAATCAATAAACTTATCCTCATTCCCATAACTACTTTTTTCTTGATATTCTTCTGTATCAACAGTATCAATCCCCAATTTATTTAGATTATAAGATAATTCATTTATTTCCATATCTACTTCAACAGAGGAAATCTTATCTTCCTCTAATCGCTCTAACGTCTGTGAAAGATTGAAACTATATGCATCTCGATCACGAAAATTTTTTAAAATATCAGTCACTTCATTGTAGTGTTCTCTAAATACATGCAATCTAGCACCATTAGCACGTAATAAATTAAGTAATGTATCAGCTACTTGCTTTTGCTCTCTTGTCTTGTAATTCAAAGCATATAACAATAGTGTTGTATCAAGATAAACATCAACTTCCCTCATTCGTCTCTTCTTAACAAACTTAGTAGCCTCATTTGATCCCAAATAGATAATAGAAGCAATCATAACTCCCTTGATAATTTCAGTCATTCTGTCAAACAATAGAGTATCATTTTCCTTAGCATGTAAAATGAAGCAACCTATTTGATAGTTTTCTACACCAACTGTATTGACCACGTCCGCCCGAAGATTTTCCGTTTCGAATAAAATATCAATTCCTCTAGATTTGATAAATTTATCAAAAATACCCGATACATAATTTTCATCTTTGTTAAATCTAGGCACTTTTTCTTCAAGCCATTTTTTTAATTTCTCAATTATTTGCATTATTTCTGCGTTCGTTAAATTTTCCTGCTTACGAAACTCTTCTTCGATAGTAGTCAAATCAGCTATTAATCGGTAAATATTATTGGGTAAAGATTCTAAAACCTTATTTTTTCCCTTACTCATTCTTCCACATATTTTATGGAAGACTGCTAATGGCATATTATGAATTGTAAATCTATTATCTAATTCAGCAATCACATCCTTGTCATTTATCACTTCACCGACTTTACTTGTATAGGATATACAAACCTTAATAGGCATTTCAAATATCTTAAGTGTATCCGCACCATCATGCTCAGCCAAAGCAGCCAACATTGCACTACTTATTAATCTTTGGTCTATAACTCTACTCATTATGCACCTCTCCTTTTTATGCACACCCTTGTGTTTATCAACTATTCCTCAAGTGCTTTACCAATCTTCTCTATCCACTCACAATCACTATTCTCAAATAACTTTATAAATCTACCAAAATTACTGCTACCAGTAACAGAATCATCCGAAGCCAAATCTTTCACTCGTCGGCTCATATCTTTGTAATTCTCCGCAGTAACATGTTCCATAACCTCATGAACCTGGTCTGCTCTTCCTTTGTAATTCTCCACCCCGGTATATTCCTTTATCAAGGGAGCGTTCACCGGTTTTGCTGGAGATTTCAAATTTTTATCGGTCCAGTGCTTAGATATAATCTGCATCGTACAAGGATTCCCAAACATAATCACTTCATTCGCTGCACTATCCACACCATGAAATTCATTAATTTTGCGTTTAATGTCCTCATACTGCTCGTGAGGCTTCTTCTCTGTATCACAAAATACAAGTACAAGTTCATCTGCTCCATTTTGATATCGGTCCTGATACCTCGCTGGAATATTCCCATTTCCACCGGCATTAACCAATGAGATATCATATTGCTCATTCCACACTTTTAAATTCTTTAACCGATTTAGATATTCATATTCCTCATTGTCTTCGCAGATAATACAAATTTTGTGATTGTCAAAAAACTTAGGGAGCTTATTTGGCATCGGCATCATCCCCCTTTACATCACCTTTAATACTAAGCAAGGAATTGATTAGTTCTGGATCAGGCAATGCTCCAAGAGCACCTTTCCTATATTTTTCCATAACATCTGTCGTATCTCGTACGCCCTGCTGTGCTGTAAAATCTGCAAGTGAATATACATACACACCTTCTTCATCCTTATGAACAAACCAAATCTGCTCCTTTCGGAACATTCTCTTGCAATCCATAAGATTTATATCATGTACTGTAAATATCATCTGTGCACTTGTATTCAATTCATTATTAAACATCGCAACAATCGCCCTGGTAAGCTTAAAATGAATACTGCTATCCAACTCATCCACGACTAAAATCCTGCCTTGTTCAAGTGCTTCAATTACATAGCTGGCAATAGCTGCAATCTTCTTTGTTCCTGTGGAGTCAAACATCATGCTTGGCACATGGACTCCCTTATAAGTAGAAACCAATCTGATTTGATCCATAATGTTCTCTGGAATATCAAGCACTTTCTCATCTGGCTTTTCGTCACCTTCACCAGTTTTCAGCTGTATCTTATCCATATCCACATATTCAAAATTATCCATATATAAGTCAGCATTTTTTATGAACTCAACAACCTTTTGCTGTAATTGATTCTTATTCTTCATAAGTTCAATCGTATGCTGCATAGGTATGTTATTCATATTGATGATATCAATTTTTTCTGCAAATCCGACAAGAATCTGCTTCATCTCATTGATATGTTCGAATTTACTTGTATCTACCACATAGCATAACAAATTATTCTTTGATACAACTGAAATCATAGTCTGAACAGATTCATCAATACACTCATATATTTCACTAACAGTATCTTTTTTCAACCAACAAACTTCCTTTTCGTTGTTGTACTTATCTTTAAATATCTCCGAAAATGACTCATATATATATTCTTCTTTTTCTGCGTCATACTTAAAATCATAAGAAAACTTTCTTCCAGATGCCATAAATGTAACACCTAACTCGCATACATCACTATCAGTAAATATATTTGGCATCAGTCCATTCTTCTTATTTAAAAGTACATTTCTTATCGCCCTAATGCTCTTGATTAGACATGTTTTACCGGCATTGTTTGGTCCATATATTCCTACCGTTTTAAGGACATTAAAATTATTCTCTTTGTGAACATTTGCTCCAAATTTTTTATTTCGCATATCTGCTTTCATCGAAAATGTAATGTCATCCTCAAATGCATAACAGTTTTTTGCTCTTATCTCTATAATCATGGCTCATTCCTCCAAGTCACTTTTCTTCTTTACTTATCATTATTATATCATTAATTATTTTTTATGCAACTTTTTTTCATAAAAAATATAATTTAGAGATTAATTAAACTTAACATAGCAAAAAGGACAGCCTCCCAGCCGCCCTCTACATCACACATACACCACCTCCCTCACCACAATCCCCTCCGCGCAAGCATTATATTATTCATCTTCCCCACCCACAGCATCTGATTTTCTGCCTTCAACTGTTCCGTCACACCTTGCTTTACCTTCATCTGTTCCACAAGCCTGTCCAGCATCTCATAGCATTCCTCATCAACCTCATGCAGATATTCATTCAACTTTCCCTCAAGTAACAGCTCCATATAATATCCATGTCTGAACTCTTTCAGATACTCACATCTCATATGTCCATACTTTCCGATATTATAATTTGTTCCCCTAGGCAATTGTAAATCCGGATAATTAATATCATCTTCACCTAACACATAAGTAATTCCATTCTCCACAATAACTTTTTCCAATTTTCCCATAACTTTCATCCACCTTTCTGCGATATTTCTCACACCTCAACATCAATAATAGCCTCTGGCTCTTTTACAGCCCTTCACATACACTCTGATTCCGACATATACTACCTGAACTAATAACAATAAAGCAACAAGATTCAGCCTTACTAATGCCTTTATCCAATCTCCAAAATACACTGCCAAAGCTATACTGGTTACTGCCACTCCAACACTAACCATGAGGTATATCCGATTCTCTATATAGATGCCATCCATTATTCCGTACGAGATAATGGAGTAATCAGAAAACTGGCTGCCTACGTCATTCTTGGCATCAACACAGAAGGGAAAAAAGAGGTTCTTTCAATCACTGTCGGTGATAATGAAAGTTCAAAATACTGGCTGTCCGTCCTGAATGAGCTGAAGAATCGTGGTGTAAAGGATATCCTGATTATCTGCGCTGACGGTCTTAGCGGTATTAAAGAGGCAATTGCCACTGCATTCCCCAAAACGGAGTATCAGAGATGTATTGTACATCAGGTAAGAAATACATTAAAATATGTTCCGGATAAGGACAGAAAAGTGTTCGCTTCCGACCTAAAAACGATTTACCATGATTCCGATGAAGAGAAAGCTAGACTGGCTCTGGATCGTGTTACTGAAAAATGGACCGCAAAATACCCGAATTCTATGAAACGCTGGTATGATAACTGGGATGCAATAACGCCGATTTTCAAGTTCTCACCGGATGTCAGAAAGGTTATTTACACGACCAATGCAATTGAAAGCCTGAATTCTACCTACCGTAAGCTCAACCGTCAAAGAAGCGTATTTCCAAGTGATACAGCGCTCCTGAAAGCCCTGTATCTGGCAACTTTCGAAGCTACTAAAAAATGGACTATGAGCATTCGAAACTGGGGACAGGTCTACGGTGAACTCAGTATTATGTACGAGGGACGACTTCCAGAATAACAGAATCTGTATGTATGATGAGAAGGACGTTTTTGACGTCCGCTCTTGACATGCCTGAAATCATGTCGTATATATAAAACAAAAGCTGGAAGCTCCAATTTAGTGCTTCCAGCTCAATCATCATCATAGAAGATTATTATTTACAGACTTTTCTTCATAGTCTCGCAAGCAACGCTACAATCAAGCTACCAAAGGACATCAACAATGCTAATATCCCAATGAAAATCGAAATGATCTCATAAGCCGTCATCGGCGCCACCTCCCTTCCTATGTATTCCGGTTGCCCGGTATCATAAACTCGGGAGGCTACCACCCTGTCATGGGTACTTTCCTTAGATAGTATCCTAACATAAGAACTAATGTCTCTGCAAGAATATATACAATTTTTTCAGTTTTTTATTATTTTTCTGCGTAAGATACTTCATCATCAGTAACGTTGTATCTTTTATAGTTATTCAACAAAATATTGTATAGGTTCAGGTAAATATGCATCATAATATAAATACCACCGTCCATCTATTTTAATCATTTCAAAAGTGGTTTCTCCGAAATCATCATTGTACTTGCAAGCAACCAAAGCATACCCTTCTAATTTAATATTGCAATTGTATTTCGCATTTATATCGTTCTGCTTACTTAAAATTTCATCTGAATCCAAATCATTTTGTTTTAAAACATTGAATGTGATATTTCCCACTTTGTCATGAAATTCTTTTATTGAATCATAGGACAAGACAGGTAGTGATTTTTGCATAAATTCTGGATAGCATTTTATAATTGAATTGTCATCAGTATTATTAACTGCTCTTTCTAAGCCTTTCAATACTAAATCTGTGGTTTTATATCCATTATTATTTTTTTTAATAATACCCCCCGCAATAAAGCAGATGCATAATACAACAATTCCAATAATTATAAATATCCATTTCTTATTCTTCATTATTACACCTCTAGTCATTATAAAATCTTATTATTTCTTCTATTTATATACCTTTTGGCTGTTCTCTTTTACAACTTCCTACATCTGTTTTACTGTAATATGTACATAGATATATACATTACTCTCCCCACAAATAGAGCCAAACCAGAGCCATTTGATAAAACAAATGCCGGAAGCCCGCATAAATACAGGCTTTCGGCATTTTAATCCGTTATTCAAACTCATTATGTCCCAGGTTGCACTTAACTTATTTTAGTTAAGTTTTAGTCAAATATGGGGCATATTTATATATCAATTACACTATTTATTTTGATCTACTGGATGGTTGTTGCCAAACTGTTGCCATGAGATTATTATAGTGTGGATGAGGATAAAATGCAACCGCTCATCTAGAAATTATCTGTTTTCTATTCAATCGCCGTCTACCCACATTCATCATCCTCATACATATCCTTATACGCATATATCTCTGAGGCAATCATCTCTGGATACAAATATAAATACCTTCTGCATACTCTCTTAAATAGCTCAACCATCCTGTCATCATTGCATATACATATCCCGACCATGTAATCAAGCAAAATGTTCTACTTCTGATTCTGATGCCTGTCTTGCACACATATCGTAAACAAACGGTTAATAACCCCTCATTCCATTTTTATTACCATTTCATAAAATCTAAGAAAGCTTTGGGTAATATAAAATCCCGTGCTATCAATACTCAATGAACTAAAAGTATTATCATCTGCATCCACATCTCCATCTTCTGTTTCATATTCTTCCTCCAAAAAACCTGTTTGTTTTATACGAATAAAACTACTATATAATTCTAGTCTTGTTATTCCTTGAGATTCTGAATATTCCTTTTCAAATGTATTCCACAGATTATATCTAGAAACTTTTCCATAGGATTTTACACCCTTTGCTTTTTTCTGTTTGTCTTTTTCATCACAATATTTTTTATAATCCACTAAATATTGTATCTCTCGATATGACATTGTATTCAAAATATTTAGGCATTCTTCAAATTCACTATTTGGGATATGTTCTCCTGACAAATACCCATTTCTAATAAGATTCCCAAAATATTTTACCTTATCATTTGTTGCAAGCCTTCTTACTGCATCCACCACTCTCGCATAATTGATAATAAATTCTACATCATTGACCATCTCTGTAGTAATGGAATTGCTATCATTTAAGATTACATCTATAAGTTCCTGTTCCTTTTTTTGTTGAAAATTTTCAAGCAATTCATCTGTTGTAGAATCTACCAAATCACCAATCACTGGAATCGCTTTTATAGGTGCCATCAATATTGAACTTACCACTGGATTTCCTTTAATATCAACTAAATCATTCATATTCTGTAAAGATAACTTCGCTTGTTCAAGTTCTTCATTCATAATTCATTTCTCCAATATTTATACATTGCCTCATGATACAACAAATTTTTTATGTTCCAGATTAACTAAGTAATCATCAAACTTTGAATATGGTATATCCTCGTAAAATACTATTTCACCATTATACTCTACTTTTGCATTAAAATTCTCTTCTTGTCCCCAAGAATAATCTACATAATTGGGATATTTTTCATTTATATAACTTCTTCTCTCATATGTACTATCACCAGAAAATCCATTATACAAAACCGGAGGTGTCATAACAAAAAAATTGATTAATTCCCCATATTCGTCATCTTCACTAATATCATTGATAGGAATAGCCAAACAAATCATTTGTGGATATTGAAAATCATCTTTGCCTTGTCTTGATAAATATGCCACTCCATCTATTCCCACCTTCTGTAACACACTCATCAAAACTTGGCTCAACAAATATTCATACTTATTTTTTTCACCATAGCTCTTTTTCCTAACTTCATCAGATGTTTTTATTGTAAACATTGTAGCAATCACTAAAGGAAACACTCTAATCATTGCATTATGTAATTTTCTATAATAAATAGTATCTCCCGGCATTGGAATGGTTCCATTTAATAATGATTGCGTAACAACCAAATTCAATATTTTTAATTTTTTTCCTTTTTTATTGAATTTGAACGATGCCAAATATAAATTATCCTCTCCATTCCACCTACATTCTTTACAACAAACATACGAAGTTGTTCCTAAATATAAGCATACTTTTCCCTTTGAACTAAACCTCAAATCCTTCGCCAAATCGCTCTTACTATATGACAAATAGTTGATTGCATCTTCTGTTTGAATTGTTTTAGTTTTTTCCATTGATCGTGCCCTAAAAAAATTCAACTCCCCATCCATCATAGTCTCATATTCTTCTTTTGCTACCCATTTTTGTTGCAAATCATCAAATGGCGCTATACCTCTAAAGGCATAACTTTTATCCAATTCTGAAACCGCAAAAGGAAATTTTTTATATTCTTCCAAAATTTCTTCTATTATTATTTCAGCCTTTTTAATATCCCCTATCTTAGCTGCATCAAATGCTTCAATAACTTTTTTACATATGACTTTTACATCATCAACTAATGACCCTTCTTTTCTAAATGCTGGTCTATCTATTTCCTTAATAAAACCCTCTAATTCATCTTTTAATTTCTTTTCATAATCTTCATTATTGTCTGCTTCAAAAGGTATCATAAATCCATTTATATTTTTATCAGTTGCTTCACATATACGTTTGCTAATCTCGTTTATTTCAGGACAATCCAATAATTTTGCAACATCCTCATGCAATTTGTCCTGAAATTCAACAGCTTGTGGTGATTCTCGTAACTTTAACCATTCTTTTATTTTCATAAAAAATAACAAATCTTCTCCATATTTTTGATTTTGTTCCTCGACATATCTCTTTGCATCCTCTAAAGATAGTTCTATGATTTGTCCATTCCAATTTTTATCAAACACAGAAAGCGGTGTAAGTGGCATATTTTTATTTAAAATTAAGTATTTTTCCATCTTCTAGACCCTCCAATCTAAAGCATTAGTATTACTTATCACTTCATAAAACAAATTTATACACATTTACTGTATCAATAAATAAAATAATCATTCATAAAATATGTTATATCACTAAAATTTTGAATATGTACTACTCCTAAATCTTTAAGCTCTCCCGCATCTTCACTCTTAACATTCAATTCTGGTTGCAATCTATCAATCAAAAATGCCTCCATCTCACCCAGATACCTTTGTGCTTCTTCAAATGGAGTTATAAACTCTAAGGGAACATATTCTTTGGTTTCTGATAAGAACATAATTGTGCCAAAATATATCCTCTTATAGTAATTATGATACTTAGGATTATGAAGTTTTAATGCTACAAGATGCCCATTAATAAATCTACTTTTTTGAGAATCAGTCTTTCCAACATAAACCAACTTCTCTTCATTGCCATCGTAGATAGTGATGAAATAGATATTATAGCAACATGCAGGTGGTTCTCCTAACTCCTCCAATATCAATCTTTTTTCCTCATTATCCAAATCATATCCACATTCTTCATTGGTTCCGGTTAATTCACATACTTTTTCTATGTATTCCTTATTCTCCATCCATGAATCATGTAGATTACCGGTATCAATCATATTGGCTAAGTACAAATCACAACCTACATCCAAGCCAATAAAAGCTCCCATCTCCATACATGGTTTTAAATTTCCATAAAAGTTTATAGGTGTTATACTCTCATTCCCCATAATCCAAGATTCTAATGGTTGAAATTTCATAAGCAACCTCCTAATGAATAACACTATATACAAATCTAAAAGCATTCATCAACTTTCGTCTCACTTACTTCTTCATAAACCCTCATATCGCTTAAACCTAACAAATATTTTTTTAACCTGAATTCTGTCTGCTCCCCAGTCTTCTCACTCTCAAGTTCAAATAAATTATCACTTGTTGTAAACAGATTCTTTGAATTTCTTCCTATAATCAAATACTGATTCTTATCATCCAGAGAAATATACTTTCTTTTGATACCTCAAACCCCATATTTCTGGTAAAGTCAAATAATAGCTTTGCAGACACCTGCTCAATATTGTGATTATCCAGATTGTTGTCATAATCCAGTATTTCCTGTATTACTTTATAATTCATATCGTCTGTACTTATAATTTGAACCAATTTATTTTCTTATTCGCGTCAGTATTATCAATCGCTCTAGAACAACTAAAAAATAGATTTTAAAGCCCTATCTAATAACTCCTTTTCATACGTATCTAATACCTTCTTAATATCAACCAAATGCTCCTGTATGTATTTTTTACTCAAATTGTAGGATTACAATACATGTGTTACAACTGAATATAAAAAAAGCAGAGATGCTTCTTTTGTGTTATATTTTAGTCACCACAACAAAAAAACAAAAAAGGAGTTCTCTGCTATGGCTACTATAACACAAGATATGCGGTATCGTCTATCCTTAATCAAAT
>NZ_QUEV01000008.1:0-150041 GCF_003478225.1 Clostridium sp. AM54-37XD | reverse complement strand
TTGTACCTGCATTATCACCTGTGCCGGAATTATCGCCTGTACCTGCGTTATCGCCTGTACCGGAATTATCACCTGTACCGGAATTATCGCCTGTACCTGCGTTATCGCCTGTGCCTGCGTTATCGCCTGATGTATCAGAATCATCTCCATTGTCTTCATATGAAGATGGATCCACTGTTGCCTCCAAAAGAACACTGTAATCATAATCAGCATTTACTTTAGGAAATCCATATTCATATGTATAGATACCTGTCTCTTCATCATATGATCCATTTCCATCTTCACCGGTTGTAAGTTCACATGCCAGAACTGTACCATCTGTATTACCAGCCAGTTTGCTTGCTTCTCCCTTTGGAGTTACAACCAGATAAACAACAGAGCCTGCAAGATCTCCCTTAGACTTGATCGTACCGGTAATCTGCTTTGCAGCAACATCCTGGAAATAAGTCTTAGCAAGATCATTTGCTGTATACTTTGCTCCCTTTGAGCTGTCAACCGCATTTAACAGATCCTTACTCTGAATCTGATAGATATTTGCTCCACTTGGAACGAACTTATAACCCTTACCGGCATAAGCATCACTTGTAAAGTCGCTGTTTGGAGCCTTTACTACTGACTCCCATATCTGTTTCTTGCTGTTATAAACATAATTTTCAGCAGAGCACTGCGGTGCATCATTCTTTGATGCCAGTTCTGAGAACATACTGTTTGATGTACCGTCTGTGATCACCAGAACATTTGCATTATCAAATTTCCATTCATGTCTGGAACCTGATATGCCCTGTGTATTTCCAGATATCTTTGCGTATGCAGAATCGACCTTATCGGTCTTATTATTTAAGAAGTTTTCCATCTTATCATCTGTATACCATTTATAATATCTGTTCTTATTGATATAATCCTTTCCGCCTTCTGTTGCAGAACGTTCAGCAGTCAGAATAAAGTCCGATATTGTCTTTGTGGTATTTGTCATTGGATCTGACTTGTTACCACTTGCTTCTTTATAAAGGACATTGAAGAAACCAGGTTCTACACAGAGAACATTATCTGTTCTTCCCTTTAATGTCTTTGTTACATATTTGTATGCCAGAGATCCCATACGATACTGGTCATTATTACCTGTGATCTTTTCAGGCTCCGCTGTACATAATGCATATCGATCAAAGATGATCGGATGCTTTCCTGCATATACATCCAGCCAGTTATATAAGCTCTCGCTGATATCTGTACCGCCTGCAGCATAATCATTTGCTGTTGTTGCAACGATATAGATAAAATCCGCATTTGCAAGTATTTCCTGTGCCTCTGTACCCATGCCGTTCAGATCACTGACTGTTTTAGTCGTCAACTGAACTGCACCCGGTGCCATATCATCTTTAATATTCTTATAACCATTGAAAACTGCATATCTGAAGTATTCTCCATCATATACATATTTCCACAGATCAGATGTGCCTTTATATCCTGCTTCATCACTGATCTTTCCTGAGTAACCGGAAGCAGTCACAATCTCTGTCATTGATGTATCTGCTGTTGCATAAGATCCCAAACCATCCGGAAGGATCTGAACAATGTGATACTTATCCTCTCCTGTCTTCTTCAGACTGGAATCGTTTGAGTTAAGAATCGCCTGATCAATGTTTGAGCTGCCCACCAATGTTGAACTGCCACTTGTGTCCGCTTCACTTTTTTCAACAGGAGTTCCAGAATTAGCCAACGTAAAGTTTACGAATATAGCACATACTATAAGTGTAAATATTATCGCTACAGATGATAATACTACTTTTCTGTTCTTAAACACTATTTCTTTCCTCCTTAATCCCATGTATGCTTTTTAAGCACATATGAATTTCGAATGCCAACAACACCATTTATCTTATAAGATGCCGCCGTTGTTGAATCTTCAAGTTCCAGTGTAATTGCAATACTGTCCTCGTCCGGATTGATCTGTAATTTGAAATCCTTTACATCCTTACAAAGAACAGTGCCATCTGCTTCACTTGCATCAGTGATTCTATCTGATTGCGGTGTTTTAAACACATAAAGCTTTTTTTCGGTCTTATCATATGTGATCGTACAGGTCGTGATAACACTGTCACCGTTACTCTGTAATGCAGATGCATAATCTACTTTCAGATATAACTTCCCAGAATCATCCGGAATAATATATGTCGTGTCATCTGTCGATGGTGATGTGACATCACCAAACGACTTCATATCTGCAATATCATAACATGGACCCTTTGGTGTAAGACCAGCTCCACCCGCTTTCTCGATATAAACAGTACGTCTTCCAATACCACCAGCAGACATTAATTCACCTCCGCTGCCCTTTGTATCTGTATCATCCGGAACAATAAATACTCCGGAAACCGGGCTGTAAGATGTGACGCCCGCTGATGTAGTAGCCACATATGCGCTTCCCAATATCTTCACATCAGTCGCACCCATGATCATATCTGATATGGTATCATATGTTTCACCGGCTTCGTTCTGTATTTTCTTTCTATTTGTCATCTTTCTATTGGAGGATACCACTGTACCAACAAGTGAGGTTACCGCAACCATGAACACACTTAAAATTCCAATGTACAGTACTAATTCAATGAAAGTGAAACCTTTATTATTATTTTTCTTCACGCTTCACCCCTCCTCATGATCCTGTGTAATGGCTGCCTGTTGCCTGATTCAGTGTTACCTTTCCAACGGCATCATTGGATCCGTCCTTATAAAAGGTATATACACCACTTCCGGTTTTTACAGAACCATCTGACTTATTAAACTTAATGATCATAGATGAAACTTCACTTCCTGCGGAAGAACCATTATTTGAATAGTAAATCGTTACACGATCCAGAATCTCACGATCCTTTGAAGTATCTTCTGTGAAATCCGATCCATTCTTGCTCTTACCATATACCAGGTTATATTTTCCATCTACTTTTTCCAGTTTCATTGCCCAATCGCTTTCCTGTGTTTTTGTCAGGGACTGCAGAGTTGACAATTCCTGATTGAACGACTCCTTTGATGAAGTCGCACGAGCTGTCCGTATCGAAGAAATCGACACTGCCGCAAGTCCTGACATAACTGCGATGATAGCAAGAACAATAATCAATTCAACAAGGGAATATCCGGAATCATTTTTTATTTTTCTTATCATATTCACCCCTCCTACTCTACATTCTTCTTCCAGTTCTGGAATGCAAGAATGTCGCTATAAGAGATGTCTGATAAGCTTGAACCAGAAACCTCTGAATTGTTTTTATCGTCTACTTTAACATAGTTCTTTAAGATCTCTCTTGTGATCAGACTCAGATCTTCTACATCACTCTTGGAACACTCTTCCAGTACAGTTGCTGTAAAGGATGCGTCTGCTGAGATATCTACGCTGCTGTTACAGATAATCTTTGCACCTGATATGATCATTCCTCGGAATGACTTTACACTCTTATCAAATGTTACATTACCACCACAGATAACGATACCCTGTAAAGCACCATCAGCGGCTGTGGATTTTAATGTTACATCATTTGCATTGATGATAACAACTGCATTTGTCTCTGGCTCTACCTTGTTGATACTAAGATTTTTGGAGAAGATCTTATCATAATCAACATATTTGGTAAGAGGTGTCAGACTGTAGTTGTAATCAAATGTATCAAGGTTCTTTCCGTCAGATCCTTTGATCGGAGCGTATGTGTATGTACTTCCGTTCTTTGTATATCCGGCCACTTCCCATGCAGAAACATCTGTATCTGTATCATCCTTTTTATCTACTACAGACAGATGATCTTTCATATTGATATACATATAATTGATCTGATTGCTGACCTTCTCCTCTTTGCTAAGAGTGGTCTGATCACCAAGTGCCTCTGAATTCTTTTTAATATCTGCAAATGTATTATTATTCTCTGTAATACCCTTATTACCAAGTAACACTGAGAATGTCTTTGATCCTGTTGCATTTTTTAATGCTGTATCAACCTGCAGAGATGTATCTGCAGATGCCTTAACAAATAATGAATTGTCACTGTTCTGAGCAGTTACAGCTCCACTTGTTTTGATCTTGCTTCCATCCACATCACCATCTTTGCTTGGCAGAAGTAATTTAACTTCAAAATTTTCATAGTTAGCAACATTGTACAATTTCTTTTTCGTTTCATCGATGCCTGTGTTTAAGAGATCATAATACTTCTCTACAAACTCCTCAGCATCGTTTACTCCATCCTTATCTTTATCGCCATCCTGAATGTACAGATAATAATAATCATGTCCGGAAACTGTCTCCTTGATTGCTTCTACAATATAATTATTAGATGTGAGCTGTTTTACGAAATCAGTATACAGCTTGTTAATTTGGACATCATTTGAAAATGTCTTAGGGAACTTTAATGTTACATGTGTATAACCGTTCTCATCCACAACCTCAGTATTATCATACAGATCCCACTGTGTCAGGAAGATCAACTGATTGGACTTAACATCAAGAGACTGACCGGTTGAATAATCGTTTAATGCTGTGAATGCATAATCAGAATCTTTCGTAAGACCAAAGTTTTTTCTTTCTTTCTCATCTGTGATCGTATTTGCTGCGATCTTGGAGAATTCGATATAGGACTTACCTGCAATATACAGAGATTCCAGACTTGAAAGATCCAGAGTTGAATTCTTTCCATTGACAATGATCGCACTGTCACTGAAGTGTGATTTTAATTTGAATCCTGTTGCAAGGTTACCGGATGTACGAAGAAGGTTAATGCTTCTTACGTCATCTGCTGTATAGCTGTATCCAAAATAAGTTCCTCTTGTAAATGTAAGCTCAGATTTCTCTGCATTCAGCTCTGTATCATCATATACATAAGCATTTGCTGCCGCTTTGATCTGTCCGCCCTCATCACCTCCGATGATGATGTTATCGGTCCAGAGTTCTGATAACAGGGATGTACGTCCTGAAAGATTAATCTTCGCACCATCAAAAGCTGCGAGAGATCCTGAGTTAACGATAATATCGGAGTTCAGTGTCAGATTCGCTCTGTCACCCTGTACAAAGATACCGGAATATGCACTCTCATCTGTTGATCCCCATTTGGTTTCGACTGTACGGCTGTATTCATTTGTTACCTTTGTATCTGTTTTTCCGTTATAATCTTTATTGTAATAGTCAGAAGCAGTATAAATATTACCCTTTATATTTACTTCTGTATCTGCTGCTGTTCCGGATACCTGAAGTCCCATATCAGCAAGCAATGCATAATTATATAAGCTGTCACTGTTTGCACCTGCCATATCAAAAGAAACATTATATTCCGGTTTCTTTAATACAAGATCGGTTGTGATCGTCTGTACATAGGTTCCAGGTGCCATTGCTCCGCTTGCGGAATCTGTGCTGCTTAATGTAATCGTACGCTTTACACCAATATTTCTGAATGTAATCTCTTCGATATTATTCTCATCGATCGTATTGGCGCTTGCTACACCTGTAACTTTTCCATTCTTTCCAGCTACATATTTGATGTACTTTTCACGACCTTCTTTATCCTTGAATACAATTCTCAGATTGTCACAGGCAAGTGATACATCCGGATCTGTAATATAGCCCTTTAAGGTTTCGATCAGAGTTGGCATATTGCTGAATGTCTTATCTGATTTGATACCCTGCATAAAGAACTGCTTAAACAGATCATTCGCTTCATCTTCTGTCAGATTGTTATACTGACCATCCTTGTAATACACAACAATCTCAGCCGTTGTCGTATACGCGGAATACAAATGCTCATTTGTCGCTGCACCAATTCCGGCATATATCTCATCCATGGCTTTTTCAACACTGTAAAAGTTATTCAGGGAATTCAGCTTATAAAAACGAAGTTTATATGCCAAAAGAGTTCCCATTAACAATGCTGACACCAGTATGCTTAAGAAAGTTGCTGATACAATAACAAGGACAAAACTCGAGCCGCGGTTATCCGCTAATTTAAGCTTGTTTTTTAACTTTTTCAGCATCTCTTATTTCCCCCTTGTTCCTGATATTTCTGTCTTATTGCCATTACTGTCTGTCAATGTAACATGAATATCATACAGGTATGTTTCATCACTTGTATCATCTGATGTGTTCTTAACTTTAATAGCAGTTGTATCTGTTTCATCATACTCAGTTCCGAAGTTTGAATATGCCTCAATCTTTCCCTTGGTATCATCACCAGTGCGGTTCACATATACCTTAACAGAAGAAGGCGAACTTGTATGACTGGTGCTCTGGTAAACCAGACTGTCAATACTGCTTACGCCAAGTGTATCGCAAATAATCTCCTCATATTTCGGATCAATTGAAGCAATTGTTTCAAATAAGTAGATCTTTGCTTTTTCATCATCATCAAGTCCTGATGTCTCAACTCTGATATAATCATTATTACAATATACACCATTACATACTGCAGGTGCATATAACAGATAGATTGGAGGAAGTATCTTGTATTCCTTCTGATATACAATTCCTTCTCCGTATTTTCCATCCGGTTTATAGGTATCGCTTGCAATTCCATTCGTGTATGCCTTAATGATAGGATTAAACGATGGTTTATCCTGATATTCTACAAAACACTGTACCATATAACCGGATAAAGTCTTTGAAACCTTAATCGTGGTTGTTTTCTGGAACGAATCATTATCCAGATAGGTAGCACCGGACAGATACTGATTATATAAAACGGAATTTCCCTTTAAGATATCCACTTTCACATCTTTAAAATATGCCGCTGCCTGATTATCCAGACTGTTTCCTTCTATACCACTGGTTGCTCCCATATAGGTTGCTCCAGCAATGATCGCTGACTGCTTGTTATCAAGATTACGTACTGTACCAACACCTGATGTAAGGCGAACATACTCAGAACCGTCTTTCTTCAGGTCATTTGTATTGGCATCCCATACATATCCCTTTGTTGCAACTGCATGCGCAATATCATTTACAGTTACTGTGCAATCATACTTCTCGTATTCTCCCCCGA
Organism: Clostridium sp. AM54-37XD; assembly: GCF_003478225.1. Taxonomy (NCBI): domain Bacteria; kingdom Bacillati; phylum Bacillota; class Clostridia; order Eubacteriales; family Clostridiaceae; genus Clostridium; species Clostridium sp. AM54-37XD. Next base: position 143,034 of record NZ_QUEV01000008.1, on the reverse strand, counting down.
GCGATATTCCACTGCATGAATATGTATTAATGTGATAATCTACAGTTCCCGCACTTTCCGGGAGGGTATAAGTCTGTGTCTGGGAATCATCCAGACCAAACTCATAATTACCTGTAGAATTGCCATCAGGGATACTGATGGCACTTCCTTTCATATTTGCAGTTTTAAAGCTTTCCATGATCTCTTCAGCTTTTTCAATCGCATATTGTTTCTTTGTTGACTTCGTATTGACATTGATCGCTGAAATCAACTGGGCGGTAAGGGGAGCAATTAATATAGCAAATACTGCTACAGCTATGATTACTTCAATCAAGCTAAAGCCTTTGTTATTATTCTTTGCCATTCTTACTTCTCACTCCGTTCAAATCGAATCTACGGGTTGCAAGTCTACATCCTACTGATTGCTATCTGTAGTTGTAGTTGTCGTACTACTCTTTACGGTTGGATTTCCGAAAATATTATCTTTACCGGTCTGAACATTTACGTTAACCTGATCTGTGGTTCTGTCTCCACCTGTAACAGCATATTCAGAGAATGACATATCTCCTGTGTAATCACCAGTCTCCTCATCAAATGCGATTGAGATAGAGTCAACTGTCATACGGAAATCGCTCTTCTCGATGTAATCAACAACATCTTTAACAGACTGATAAGAACCTGAATATGTAACCGGGAAGCTTGCTGAATAGCAGTTGAAATTATTTTCTCCTGCTACTGCTGCAGTAGCATCTGTGCCAGCGGCTGCAGTCTCTGTTGTAGCTGCTGTTGTAGCTGCTGTAGTATTTGCATCTGTAGAAGCTGTTCCTGTTGCTGCACCATCTAATGTAGCATCACCAACAGCACCGGTTCCAAGTGTATAGAAGAGCTGTTCCTCTCCCATTGATACATCTGTGAAACGGAACTTATATTCGTCCTTGATCCCCTGTAAATACATGATTGTATTTTCCTGATAGATCTCTGATGGGAATTCTGCAAGGATTGCTTCATATTCTTTCTTATAGTTCTCTGTATCCTTGATGTACTGATCTCTGTTTACATCTTTTGCTTTCAGGCTGTTATAATAAACCTGCTGTTCATCCTTCTTTGAAACAAGCTCTTTACGGTCATCAAAATTGCTTAATGCCACAAATCTGATCGGCACAAATAAAATAACAACACCGAGTAAAAATAATAATAAATTTCTTTGTCCTTTTGTCATTGCATCCATGTTCTATGCCCTCCCTTACTCAGCTAATGTAGCATCTGTTTCAGTTGTATCAGCATCTGCCGCTGATGCGTCAACATAGATACACGTTACTGTGAAATCATATGTTATTTTACCTGTGTCTTCATCTACATTTTCTGTGATACTTCCAATGAATGAGTTATCAATACAGTCAATTTCTTTTAAGCTGATCGCAAGTCCTGCAATATCATCATATTCTGTTGCTGTTCCTGAAATTGAAACACCTGTTGAATCGGATTCAAATGCTGTGATATCAGTTCCCTTTGGCATCTTCTCTTCCAAAGCCGTGATAAATGTTACAACATTCTCATTCAAGTTCTTTGTGTAGCTGTACATGCTCATGGCATCAACATAAACGCTTTCTGCATTTTCATAATCCTTTACGATCGTCTCAATATCCTGAATAGAAGCGATCTTCTTATTTACATCATCCAGCTCTGTCTGTGCCTGATTCTTTAATACAAATGACACAGCCGTTAATCCGCCTGCCACTAACACAGCCAGGATCAGGAATGCAACTACCAGTGGAGTTGTATCCATCTGACCTTCCTTCTTGCCGGAAGCTCCGCCTTCTGAAATTGTGAATCCCATAGGTGCAAAAGCAGCACCGATTGGAACCATAAGGTATACAGGATTATATATCTTCAAATCAATCTTTGGGTCAAATTTGATATTGAATAAACTGTCCATAACTCTTGTTGAAACATTGAGCTGTACCTTGAAAAGACCATCAATTCCCTTGATCAGGGCGCCATCGCCTGTCAGGAATACATCATCGATCGGCTTATCAGGATTCTTTGATGCAAAGAAATCCATTACACGGCCAATGTTGTTGATCAGGTAACGGAAAGATCCTGTGATCGCATTATCATCAAAATCAACCGTGATCAGTCTTTCATTCTGGAGTAATGTCATTGCTGTTGTAGCATCAACACCCTTTGCATCCATTACTTCATTTACAACAACATTGGTACCATATGGTACAGTTCTCTGTAACAGAAGGATATCTCCTTTTACGATATTAAGTACAGTAGATTCGCTACCTAACTGGATTACCATAGTCGTCATGTTCTCGCTGGTCTGTGTTTTGATCAACTGCAACATGGCATTTCCAATGTAATCAAGAGCAACTACCTTCAGTCCTGCAAGTGCTGCAACTTCATAATATGAACGAACCATACTGGTTGGTGCTGCAACTGCAAGAACTCTTAACTGTTTGTTATTTTCTTCATCAGTAACTGTCTCTAATACAGAATGGGATACTGTGTAATCCTCTATATTAACAGGGAAATACTCTGATGAGTTCGCATTAATAATTCCTTTAATTTTGTTTTCCTTAACGAAAGGTACAAGAACCTCTCTGTTAACGATCTTTGTAGAGGTAAGAACGAATATTGCGTTCTTGTTAGTGATTCCGTTTGCAGCAAGCTGTGATTTGATCGCCTCTGCAATTCTTTCCTTGTCTCTAATGAAACCATCTTCATAAGCATCTTCCGGTGTCTCGAAGATGATGGCATTATGAACTGTGGAAGTCTTTTTTTCAGAAGCTGTTACTTCTGTAATAGTAATACTTTCATTTGTGATGTCGATTGTTAAGACTTTGTTATTACTCGCCATTTTAAATAGCCTCCCTCGCTAATCAGTAGTTTTTTGTGGAATATGTATATTCCAATTGCCTGAGTACCAGCCTACAAGCTGTTCACCCCACTTAAAATAAAATACAATATGCCTGTATGTACAGGCTGAAAGGTAAACAATCTGTCACCTTTAATCATAAGCACACGGATGATTGACCCGTTCATCTTTCATGCCTATTTTTCAGTTTCCAGCTTTTTTGTAAGCCGGCTGCCGCCATTAGTTCAATGCCGTTGTCATTCGCGTTTCTTCTTTCTACATTTATTCGTTTCAGACACAAACAATATAAAACCGCTGACTGCAAAATAGTCACTCGTATGTTATATAAATCTCTTCTTATTATATAAAGCTTATATAAAACGTGTGACCATGAAAGAGATGCCAACATGCATATTTTTCATACATGTTGACGTTCCATGTTGTTAGACAATTTTGAAGGGCGACAAACAAGATCGAAAAACGAGGATTCTTACCAACTTATTCATCACCCTTCTGATGTCTGACTGATGTAATGATTATCTGTTTAACATCAGATCCTTACATCTGTTCACTATGCCCGCCTTTTATTATGGCTGAGGTGAAACCTGCTGAGAACCAGCTTTAACGATAACTGTGTTACCAGCTACATTGATATCAACTGTGAATTCATTTCCTTTGTCGAAGTACTTTGAAGTAATTGTGCTGTTACCAAGAATGCTGCTGATCTCTGTGCTGAATGCACCGTAGCTTGACTTCAGGTCTGAAACGCTTGCGCCTGTAACGCCTGTTCCGATTGCAACCATTGCATCTTCATCTGACATAGCTGTCTGACATGCTGTACGGATTGTATCAGCATTTGAAATATCAGCACTTCTTCTTGACTTGTTGATGTACTTGATAAGGGCTGGTGCAAGAGCACCTGCAAGAATTGCCATAATAGCGATTACGATAATTAACTCTACTAATGAGAAACCTTTGTTGTTCTTCTTCATAATTGTTCTCTCCTTTTAAATTGATATTCTTTGTTGTTTGTTGATGCATCTTTCGATGCTATATTAAAACCAGCATCCTCGTACTGCCGGATCTAATCAATACTATAATATGTAATAGGACTTGTATTAGTACTGGTCAAGTGCACTGTACATACTCATGATAGGACCGTATACAGCCGCAACGATCATTCCTACGATACATGCAAGGACTACCATAATCAATGGTTCCATCGCTGCTGTCAGCTTGTTTGTTGCCTCTTCTACTTCTTCATCGTAGTAGTCAGCAACCTTACTGAGCATCTCCTCAATATCACCGGTTTCTTCACCGATCTTTGTCATGGCAGAAAGCATTGGGGGAAGCATTTCCATATCCTTTAATGGCTTGGAAAGTGGAATACCTTTTGCTACCTGCGTCTTGGCATCTAACAGACCATCGCGGATGATCTTGTTATCCATCATCTTTGCCACCTGTTCAACAGCATCGATCATGGAAATACCGGATGCCATCAGTGTACTCATTGTTCTTGCAAATCTGGAACATGCTGACTTGATCGTCAGGTTACCAAAAATCGGCATCTTGATCGCCATATTCGCGAAAAGCTGTTCGCCAACAGAACTTCTCTTGAATGCCTTGCAGCCAACAACGATAGCTGCAACGATGATGATCAGCAGCCACCACTTATGTATAATGAAATTACTTGCCGCTACCATAATTCGTGTTGCCAGCGGAAGCTGTGTTCCCATCTCCGCAAACATACTTGAGAAGTTAGGGATAACCATTACCATTACCACGATTACTACGATGATCATAACGATGAATACTACGATAGGATATGTCATCGCACCCTTGATCTTCGCCGATAACGCATTATCTTTTTCAAAGTGCTCTGTCAGTCTGTCGAGGCAGACCTCCAAGTTACCGGATAACTCTCCGGCTGCGACCATGTTGATCATGATCGGTGGAAATACCTCTGAGTTTACACGAAGTGCATCTGCAAGCGTTCCACCCTTTTCAACATATGTCTTTGCATCCATAACTGCTCTCTGCAGTGTTTTGTTTTCTATCTGGTCTCCCATCAGTTCCAGTGCTGATATAATCGTAACACCAGCTCTTATAACTGCTGAAAACTGTTTACAGAAGACTGCCAAATCTTTTGATTTTACCTTCTTCTTAATCAAACCCCCTGAAAATGGACTGTTCTGCTCTGTCAGGCTCATGATCGCATAACCATCTGCCTTCAGCTTCTTCTCCGCTCCATCTCTGTTCGGGGCCTCAATGGTACCTTTTTTATTCTTACCATTTTTGTCAACAACCTTGTAGTTAAATACTGCCATTGTTTCTCCTCCGACCCTGTCATATTTCTTCTTTTTTGTAATAGTTTTCTACTATTACCAGCTAAAAGTGCACGTAAATTCACGGACTTTTACATATACTATACTTGTTATATTACTATATTTCTCAACCACATTCAATAATTTCTTATGATTGCAGTTTTTTTTGTAAGAATTGCACAAAAGGATTGTACATCTTATTGTCCGTTGATCTTCTTTCTGAGATACTGCTGATCCTGTGCATATGTCATAGCCATCTCTCTGGTGATCGTGCCGGACGAGAACAGATCATACAATGCATCATCCATTGTGATCATTCCGAGCTGTCTGCTGGTCTGGATCGTCGACTGGATCTGATGTGTCTTCGCTTCTCGTATCAGGCTCCGAATCGCCGGTGATGCAAGCATTACTTCAAATGCTGCAACTCGTCCCTGTCCGTTCGCTGTCGGAAGCAGTGACTGGGAAATAACACCTTCCAGTACCATTGCAAGCTGTACTCGTACCTGTTGCTGCTGGTTTGTCGGGAAGATATCGATAATACGATCGATCGTACTTGCCGCACCGATCGTATGCAGAGTCGAGAATACCAGGTGTCCGGTCTCGGCTGCAGTGATCGCTGTTGAAATCGTTTCAAGATCTCGCATCTCTCCTACAAGAATAATATCAGGATCTTCACGGAGCGCTGCACGAAGAGCATTCGCATAACTGAGTGTATCCATACCAACTTCTCGTTGATTAACGATTGCCTTGTTGTGATGGTGAATATACTCGATAGGATCCTCCAGTGTAATGATATGATCGGTCAGGTTTTCATTTGCCTTATTAATAATAGAAGCAAGTGTTGTTGATTTACCGGAACCGGTAGGTCCTGTTACAAGTACCAGACCTCTTTTTCTCTTATATAATTCAACAACCTCTCTCGGAATACCGAGCTGATCCGGTCTTGGGATCTGTGTTTCTACTCGTCTGTATGCCGCAGCCATATTACCACGATCCATATATACGTTTACACGGAAACGACCGGTTTCTGGTGAATCGAATGAGAAATCGACCTCACCTCTATCTTTTAAAATTGCTACATGTCTCTCTTTCATCGTTGCTCCGATTGCTTCAGCCGCATCAGCCGGTGTAAGCGGAGGAACTTCAACTTCTGTCAGTCGTCCATTGATTCTGAGTTTTGGTGGTATGCCTACGGCAATATGTACATCCGACGCTTTTGCCTCAACCGAGAATGCCAGGAGCTCTTTCATATCCAGCATACTGTTTCCTTCCTTTCTTTGTTGCATTCATAATTTCAATTTTATTTTTACAGAGCCTGATCACATATTCTTCTCTGCTAAAAATCTTTTTCATCCATGTCGGTTTATCACCAGACCGGATCTTTTAATATTCATCACCTGTTGTATATACGATCTTCTTCATCTCTGACATGGAGGTGATTCCATTCAGCACATGTTTGGCAGCACCCATCTTCAGAGTAAGCATACCTTCTGCAAGTGCCTGTTTTTCAATCTTATCCGCTGTCGCTCCGGTCGAGATAACCGCCTGCAGCGCTTTGGATACCGGCATCATCTCGTATACACCGATTCGTCCTGAATAGCCTGTATCATTACACAACGGACAGCCCGACGGCTCATAGATGATAACATCTTCTTCATCCTCCGGCACACCGAGTACTATTCTCTCTTCATCTTCTACGAGACGAGGCTGTTTGCAGGTCGGGCACAGTCTTCTTACAAGTCGCTGTGCAATAACACCTACAACCGCATCACCTACAACATAAGGTTCGATTCCCATATCTTCCAGACGGGTGATCGTACTTGCTGCTGAGTTTGTATGGAGTGTTGATACAACCAAGTGTCCTGTGATAGCGGCCTGAACCGCGATCTGAGCAGTCTCACCATCTCGAATTTCTCCGATCATTATGATATCCGGATCCTGACGAAGAATGGATCTTAAGGCTGCTGCGAATGTCATATCTGCTTTATTGTTTACCTGTACCTGGTTAATACCATTGATATTCGCCTCGACAGGATCTTCTACCGTGATAATGTTTACATCCTCTTTGTTCAGTTCACTTAAGGATGTGTACAGTGTTGTTGATTTACCGGAACCGGTAGGTCCTGTTACAAGGATGATTCCGTGTGGATTGCTCAGGATTCCATCAAATACCTTGATCTCATCCTCATCCAGGCCAAGTCCGCTCTTCGGTTTTGTAAGTCCGTCCTTGGAGGTAAGTCGCATAACCGTCTTCTCTCCATATACAGTCGGAAGGATAGATACACGGACATCAAACTCTCTGCGGTCTACAAAGATCGTGATACGACCATCCTGTGGTTTTCTCTTTTCTGCAATATCCATACCACCGATGATCTTGATTCGGGCTGTGATTCCCGCAAGAATACTTAAGTCATAGGACATAACCTGTTTTAATGCACCATCGATCCTGTAACGGACACGAACACTGCTTTCCAATGCCTCAATATGAATATCGGACGCTCTCTGTCGAACTCCGCCTTCTATGATCTGTTTTACAAGCAGAACGATAGGAGAATTATCTATATCTTCATTTACTTCATCTTCATCTCCGCCGCCAAGTGCATCCGCCTGTTCCTGACGATACATCTCAGCCGCTTCCATTGCTTTGGAGCTTCCGTAGTACTTGCCGATGGCATCATTGATCTGATCCTCTGTTGCAAGCATAGGCTCCACCTGCATATTGGTTACAAGCCCAATATCATCGATCGCATTGATATCCATCGGATCTGACATGGCAAGCTTTAAAATATTCGGGTTATCCGGATCGATCTCGATAGGAATAACTTTATATTTTGCTACCATATTCTCCGGAACCAGATGAAGCACCTTTTCTTCTATCTTTGCTCCCTTTAATTCTATGTAATCAATGCCAAGCTGCTGTGTCAGAAGCGTTATCAGAATCTCATTACTGATCATACCAAGATCAACAAGAACATTTCCGAGTTTTCCGCCATTCTCTTTCTGATATGCCAGAGCCTCCTGTAACTGTTCTTCTGTAATAGCTCCTGCCGCTACGAGAATATCACCTATTCTAATCTTTTTACGACCCATTCCTAATCGCATACCGGTCTGTCCCTCCTACATTTCTGAAATATACAAGCATCACTTACAGAGTATAGCACAATCTAATAAAAAATTAAACATTTTGAACAGAATTTAGTCAATTTTTTTTAATTTTTTTCGCATTTTACCAATTTTATTTTTTGGGATATGCACTTTTTCCACATTTTAATCATAAAATATATACAAATCGCTAGGGGTCTATTTTCTATGCAGGCATTTAAAAAACCCCTTTTACCGGATCAGGAAGAATATTATCTGAAATTATGCAGGGCAGGGGATGCCGATGCACGCCGGATTCTGATTGAATCCAATATGCGTCTGGTCGCCCATATTGCAAAAAAATACATTGGAACCGCCGACAATGATGATCTGCTCTCTGTCGGAACCATCGGCCTTATCAAGGCGATCGATTCCTACGACCATGCCAAAGGCAACCGTCTGGTCACATACGCTTCCAGGTGTATCGACAACGAGCTGCTCATGATGCTCCGTCACTCCAGAAAATACGCCCGCGAAGTCTCCCTGTTTGAACCGATCGGTACCGACAAAGAAGGAAATGAGATCAATCTGATCGACATCATCAGTCAGGATGAAGCAACCATTCTGGATTCTATGGTGCATACTTACCACATAAACCGTCTTCCATACTGTCTGAAGCACTGTCTGTCCGAGCAGGAAGCCAGCCTTATCATCCGTCGTTATGGTCTATACGGTCACCCTCCACGCACACAGAAAGAGATTGCCAGCCAGATGGGGATTTCCCGTTCCTATGTCTCCAGGATCGAAAAACGGGCATTACAGAAGATCCGCAGGCAGCTTGAAGCCTGACCTATTCCGAAAGCTCCTGCCGTCTGAGTATCATTCCCGCTGATACCGGGCGGTCCAGCTTTACATACAACTGCATCTTGGGATGCGGTGCTGATTCCATCGGTTCCATCCGGTCATTGTAGATCTCCTCAACCCGGCAGACCGTATTGGTTCCATCAAAGTTCATACATTCTATCTCTTCTCCGACCGAGAATTTGTTTTTCTGTTCAAATGCAACCAGTCCGTCCTCTGTAACCTCCTGTACATTGCCTATATAAGTACAGTTTTTAATATATGTGTTATTATCATAGATCTGAGAATCCTGATCTGTTTTTCCAAAATAAAATCCGGTTGTAAACTGACGGTATGTGCATTTTGCAATTTCTGATTTATAATATTCCATATTTGACCGGTACAGCTCCGGAGATTCCATATAGTCATCAATTGCTTTACGATAGGTTCTTGCTACCGTTGCAACATATAGTGCCGTTTTCATTCTTCCCTCAATCTTAAAGCTGTCAATTCCGGCATCGATCATTTCCGGAATATGCTCAATCATACAAAGATCTTTGGAATTAAAAATATAAGTACCCCTGTCATCTTCATTGACCGGCATGTACTCGCCCGGTCTTGTTTCTTCTACAATGTGATACTTCCATCTACATGGATGTGTACATGCTCCACGATTTGCATCTCTTCCTGTAAAATAACTGCTGAGCAGGCAGCGTCCGGAATAGGAAATGCACATTGCTCCATGCATAAAGGACTCAATCTCCATATCCTCCGGAATATGTTCTCTGATCTGTTTAATCTCCACAAGTGACAGCTCTCTGGCTGTGACCACTCGTTTTGCCCCCATATTATACCAGAAGTTATACGTCAGGTAATTCGTGTTATTTGCCTGGGTGCTGATATGAAGTTCCATATCAGGCATAGTTTCCTTTGCCAGCATAAAAATACCCGGATCTGATACCAGAACCGCATCGACACCGGTATCCTTCAACTGCTCAAAATATGCCTTCATTCCTTCAATATCATAATTATGTGCAAATATATTTGCTGTCACATATACCTTTGCATTCTTTGCATGCGCATATTTCACAGCCTTTTTCATTTCTTCAATCGAAAAATTATCTGCTTTTGCACGAAGTCCATATGCCTGTCCGCCAATATAGACCGCATCCGCACCATAATCTACTGCAACCTTTAATACCTCAAGACTACCTGCCGGAACAAGCAGTTCCACTTTACGTTCTGCCATATCTTTCAAAACCCTCTTCTTTTCTTTCCGTACAGATGGCATCACCTTTTAGTCTGTTGCCATCCGCCTGTTAATATCTTCTTGTTTTTTCATTGATCCACTACTTTTTCAATGATCCTTTTTATCAGCCGTTTTTTTCACCGATAGGCTCATTCCATCTCCTATATTCAGGATGGCTGTATCCAGCCGTTCATCATGCTTTAATTCATACAGATATTCCCGCATTCTGGCATGAATTGTCCGGTTTCTTCTGGTTACTGCAAACCGCGATTCCAGTACATCTCCATCCTGCAGCACATTATCACATAGCAGGACTCCTTCCGGCGCAAGCAAAGGAACCACCTTCTGGAAAAAGCTTCCATACTGACCTTTTGCAGCATCCATAAAGACCAGATCATATTGATCCGACAATGTCGGCAGGATCTCATTTGCATCTCCCTCTAACAGAGTGATCTTCTTTTCTGCACCTGCCAGCTTTATATTCTCTTTTGCCTGATCAATTCTCGGCTGATAGTTTTCAATTGTTGTGATATGTCCACCCTCTGCAATAAACCTGCTCATAAAAATAGCAGAAAAGCCTACCGCAGTTCCTATCTCCAGTATATTTACCGGTTTCTTCATTCTCAGAAGAAGCCTGATAAATTCTCCGGCCTCTCTTCGTATGATAGGAACCCCCTGCTCTTCTGCTTCTTTTCTGATAGCAGTTATTGCATCATCATAGTCATTGTTGAATGAATTTATGAAGGATGCAATTCTCTCATCTGTTATCATTTATTATCTCCACTTTTCTTACTGTCACTATCCAGAGTTCCACCTGTTATGATCGTTATGATCTCATCATTTGTATAACTTGGTGCGATCTCATATGTTCCAGGTTTTATCTTTGCTGCATAAGATCCGATTCGGATACGTACCATCAGTGCGTATGCATTTTTTACAACTCCGGCATCATCCAGAGTCTCGCATACATCCTTGATCGAAGAATCCGGCAGAACTGTGACTGTGACTACCTTTGTATCAGATTTATCCTTACAGTTATTGCTGGCAAATACATCATAGGCAAAGCTAAAGCCAAACGCAAACACTTTCACAAGTATAAACAGGATAAATACATTTACCAGTAAGCCTATCGCAAACCGCAATATCCGTTTCATTGTTACAGCACTATCTATAGCCATATCTGTTCTCCTTATCTTACGGTGTCCATCCAGACACTTCTCGTAACTGTTTTATCATATCCTACTGCTTTATGTCAACATCCAGACCATCTGCAATCTCATCATACATCGTTTTCAACATCCTGCACAGCTTTCGTTCTGCCCGAAGGAAATCATTCACGATCGTGTCGTGAACGATTGCGTCATACTCCTCAAACAGTGCAACCACCTCATCGTATGGATTATCCACAGAGCCACGGTTCTGGATCTCTGAATTTCTTTTCTTGAATTCATTCAGTCCCCGGAGAAGATCCGGATGTTCATACAGCCGTTCACGGCAGGTCAGATAATTTCTGTAGAATTCTGACTCCTTTATCGTTTCATTCAGTTTTTTGCTGAGTTCAACAACATCACTCATGTCTGTTTCCTCTTTTCTTCTTAACCTGCATCTGTGCATGGACACTATTTTTCAGGACAATTTATACTTCGGTAATGATCGGAAGGATCATCGGGCTTCTCTTCGTCCGCTTCCAAAGGAATTCACTTAAGGAATCCTTGATGGTTGTCTTGATCTTGCCCCAGTCGGTAATATTCTTCCGCAGGCATTTCTCCAGTGCTTCTTCTACTACGGCACGGCAGTCTTCCATCAATGTTTCCGATTCTCTGACATATACAAATCCACGGGAAACGATATCCGGTCCTGCAATCAGGTTATTGCTGTATTTATCGAGTGTCACTACGATGATCAGAAGACCATTCTGCGACAGAAGCTGTCTGTCTCTTAAAACGATATTTCCAACATCTCCAACTCCAAGTCCGTCAACAAAGACTCCCTGTGCAGGAACTTTTCCGGTTACTTCCAGTTTATCCTCACTGACTTCCAGAACATCTCCTGTTGTCAGGATCTTGATATTCTCTTTTGGAATACCCATCTCCTGTGCCAGCTCTGCATGGCGCTTCAGATGTCTGTACTCACCATGTACTGGTATCGCATATTTTGGTTTTGTGAGTGCATAGATCAGCTTCAATTCCTCTCTGCATGCATGTCCGGATACATGTGTATCTTCAAAAATTACATGAGCACCTTTCATTTCCAGCTCATTGATCACCTTGAATACCGCTTTTTCATTACCAGGGATCGGGTGCGAACTGAATATGACCACATCTCCCGGCATGATAGAGATCTTATTATGGATCGATGCTGCGATCCTTGATAAGGCAGCCATGTTTTCACCTTGGCTTCCTGTCGTGATCAGAACCAGCTTCTCATCCGGATAATTCTTGATCTGGCTGATATCGATCAGCGTGTTGTCCGGTATATCAATATATCCGAGTTCAGAAGCTGTACTGATGATATTCACCATACTTCTTCCTTCGATGATTACTTTTCTGCCATATTTATATGCCGAATTGATAATCTGCTGCACACGATCTACATTCGATGCAAATGTAGCAATGATAATACGATGATTCTGATTATCATTGAACAGATTATCAAAGGTTCTTCCTACTGTCTTTTCTGACTTTGTAAAGCCCTCACGTTCTGCATTTGTGGAATCTGCCATCAGTGCCAGAACGCCTTTTTTTCCAAGTTCCGCAAAACGTTGGAGGTCGATCATGTCTCCAAATACCGGTGTATAATCAATCTTGAAATCTCCGGTATGGACAAGCAGTCCTGCCGGCGTATAGATCGCCAATGCTGCGGAATCAGCAATCGAATGGTTCGTCTTAATAAATTCTATCCGGAATTTTCCAAGAATGATATTCTGTCCATATTTTACAACCTTACGTCTGGTGTTGTTCATCAGATTATGTTCTTTCAGTTTATTCTCGATCAGTCCCATCGTAAGCTTTGTTGCGTAAATCGGCATATTGAGTTCTTTCTCAATGTAAGGAATGGCTCCGATATGATCCTCATGACCATGGGTAACCACAAGTCCTTTGACTTTGTCCGCGTTTTCCTTAAGGTAAGTGACATCCGGTATTACAAGATCGATTCCTAACATATCGTCCTCAGGGAATGCCAGACCGCAGTCAATGACTATAATAGAGTCCTCATACTCTATTGCAGTAATGTTCATTCCAATCTGTTCCAATCCGCCCAATGGAATGATCTTTACTGCATCACTATTCAATTTTTTCAATGTTCTATACCTCCAAATCTACGTCCTCTAGCAGTTCTTCAAATATCTTCATAACTGCTTCTAATTCTTTGTCATCTTCAACGATATCAAACGCTGCCATCTCACCTTCACTGTCTGAAGCATTCTCCTTCAGGATCAGGAAAGAACCATCATCCTCATCGTCTCCATCTTCTGTAACAAGCAGGTAATTCACTCCGCCAAGAGTTGTCTGCTCCATAACAGAAAAAGCAACCTCATTGCCATCTTCATCTGTAAATACTATGCTGTCGTTTTCCATTCTGTTTAATCCTTTCGACTATTCTGTCTGCCCTTCATGAGCCTGACTATCAAGATAATTCTGCAAAATAACCGCAGCAGCCATCTTGTCCACATACTGCTTCCGGTTTTCTCTTCTGACTCCGGTATCCATTAAAATCCGTTCTGCTTCTACCGTAGAGAGTCTTTCATCCCACAGGATCACTTCCAGGCCTGTCCTGCGTTCCAGATCTTCTTTAAACTGTTCGGTCGCTTCTGCCCGTTCTCCAATCGTATTATTCATATTCTTCGGATATCCGAGAACGATCCGTTCCGCCTGATATTCTTCAATGATACTCTCTATTCTCGCAAGTGTCTGTCGAGCTTGTTTGCTGATTTTCTTTCTATTGTTTCAAGTGGCTGTGCCGTGATCATCAGCGCATCACTGACCGCAACTCCTACTGTCTTTGTTCCGTAGTCCAATCCAATTATCCGCATACTCTTATCCTGTTCTTCTCTCTACCTGATTCGATTATTCTGATGCACTCTTCATCTACTTGATCAGATTATTCTTGATGTAATCTTCAAACAGAACTTCAATGATCTCATCCCGTTCTGCCTTCATAATCAGACTTCTTGCATTCTTATAGCTGGTGATATATGTAGGATCTCCACTCATAATATAACCAACAAGCTGGCTGACCGGATTATATCCTTTTTCTGTCAAAGCCTCATAAACCTGTCCAATGATCTGTGTTACATCTATTGTATTATCTTTCAGTTGTGCAATATGTTGTGTATTTTCTCTATTATTCATATACTCACATCCTTACTTTTATCAAGTGCCATCGGCATCTTTGCAAAAAAATCTTACCCTATAATAATATAAAATCACGCAAAATTCAACCTAAAGCCGCATATTTGTATATGTTCCACGCAATTCATGCATAATTTTCCCACACCGGCTGTCTATTCCATGCCATATGGAATCTGCACTATATGATTGATGATATCCACTTCTCGTCCACAAATCCTGTGCATACATTCTTCCTCTACAAAAATATCTATATAGCGTTCTGTATGTCCACGGTATCCGTCTTTTCCATTTCTCCGGACTTTTTCTTCAATCAGAACCTCCAGAGTTTCTCCCCGAAAAGAAGCTTCATATGCATGTTTGTTCTTTTCAGATAATGCCAGCAGCACATCGCTCCTCTGATTCTTGATCTCCGGTCCGATCTGATCCCTCATACCGGCTGCAACCGTTCCCTGTCTCGGTGAAAATTTAAATATATGCATTTCATACAGATTAAGTTTCGTCAGGTAGTCAACCGTTTCCTGAAATTCTTCATCTGTTTCTCCTGGAAAGCCTACGATCACATCTGTTGTCAAAGCCGGGCGGTCAAATGCCTTACGAAGCATCTCACATTTTTCAAAGTATTCTTCACAAGTATATTTCCGGTTCATCCGTTTCAATACTGTATTGCAGCCACTTTGCAGGCTTAAATGGAAATGCGGACATACCTTTTTATTATCCACAATACGATCTATAAATGTATCTGTAATGATACCCGGTTCCAGAGAACCAAGACGGATCCGTTCAATTGATTCAATTTTTGAGATTGCGTCAATTACATCTGCGAGTCCTACCTCATTTTCCTTATCATTGCCATAAGATGAGATATGGATACCTGTCAGAACAATCTCTTTTACTCCGGTCTGTGCCAGACGTTCTACTTCTTCTGTAATCGATGCAAGCTCCCGGCTCCGGATTCTTCCTCTAACGTACGGAATAATACAATAAGAGCAGAACTGGTTACATCCATCCTGAATCTTCACATATGCCCGTGTATGTTCTAAGGTACTGTTGATCGTAAGCGGTTCATATTCCTTTTCTGCCGCAATATCGAGCATGCCTTCGTCCGTCACTCCGATCTCCAGATAGTCTTCAAGGATCTGCACAATGTCCTTCTTTTTATTATTTCCGATGATAATAGATATCCTGTCATCTTCCATCAGCTTATCTTTTGCCGCCTGCACATAACAGCCCGCTGCTATTACAACCGCATCCGGATTCAGCTTCTTGGCTCTGTGTATCATCTGTCTGGACTTTTTATCTGCCATATTGGTAACAGAGCATGTATTTATCAGATACACATCTGCTTTTTCTTCGAAGGAAACAGCCGTCATACCAGCCTCTTTTAAGAGTTCGATCATACCATCTGTCTCGTATTGATTTACCTTGCAGCCCAGTGTCAGAGGGGCTACTGTTTTTCCCTTCAGCATTCCTTATTTTTCCTTTCTTATTATTGACTTTTCCCTCTCCAAAAGATATTATAAATATATAAACATCCGCGGTCATTATGACTCCGGATAATCTAACTTTTAGGAGGGCAATCATGAAAGCATTAATGGTTTCTTTAAATTCAATCGATAAGGTAAAAGCATTCTGCAATGAAATTGCAAAATTCGACGCAGAGTTCGACCTCATCTCAGGACGTTATGTTATTGATGCAAAATCAATTATGGGTATATTCAGCCTTGATATTTCAAAGCCAATTGAATTAAACATTCACGCTGATGACAAGGATCTTGCTGATATTCTTGCAGCAATCAAGCCTTACGTTGTTGAATAATCATAACCGACTATTTGCATACATACAGAATGCCCGTTCCGACAGTCATTCTGCATAAAAAAGCTTGCCGCCTTTGTAGTGGCAAGCTTTTTTCATCTTATCTCTGTGATCTGCACATTACAGTTTCTACAGACTCTAACGCTTTTTCATATAACGGTTCGATAATACCGGCAAGCTTTGCTTCCGATTTCTCGATCGCAGATAATATCGGTTTTGTTACCGGGTGCTTTGCTACAAATGTTGTACAGCAGTCCTCATAAGGAAGGATCGAAGTCTCATAGGTTCCGATTTTCTCTGATATGTCAACGATCTCCTGCTTATCCAGTCCGATACATGGACGGAATACCGGCAAAGTACTGACATCATTGATAACAGCAAGACTGAATACCGTCTGGCTGGATACCTGCCCGATACTTTCTCCCGTCACCGTACACTGACAGTCATTTCTCTTTGCCAGCTCTTCTGCTATCTTGATCATATAACGCTTCATAATGATCGTAAGTTCCTCGTGCGGACAGTTATCATAGATTGCCATCTGAACATCTGCAAAGTTTACAACATGCAGCTTGATCGCACCTGCATAATCCGCAACCAGACATGCCAGATCAATTACCTTTTCTTTGGCACGTTCACTGGTAAATGGCGGTGCATGGAAATATACCGCTTCCATCTGAACTCCACGTTTTGCGATCATATAAGTTGCAACCGGGCTGTCAATTCCACCGGATAATAATGCCATTCCCTTGCCATTTGTACCAACCGGAAGTCCTCCTGGGCCTGGAATCGTGATCGAATAAATATATACCGTCTTCCGGATCTCTACATTTATGATCTCATCCGGTTCATGAACATCAACGGAAGTATCCGGAAATGCCTCTAACAGATAATGACCAAGCTCCGCATTTACCTCCATTGAGGTCATAGGATAGCTTTTATCATTTCTTCTTGTATTTACTTTAAAGGTAAAGTTCTTCTTACGATATGCCTGATCCACATATGCGATCACCTTTCCTTTGATCGCTTCAAACGATGTATCCTCCTCTACCACGATCGGGCAGATTCCAACGATACCGAATACCTTGGTCAGTGCATTCACTACATCTTCATAATCATAGTCTGATTTTGCTTCAATAAAGATCCTTCCCTGTTCCTTGCGGATATAAAAATCACCATAATTTTTGATCTTACGATTAATGTTTTTTACAAGGATATCTTCAAATATATACCGGTTTTTTCCTTTTGTACCGATCTCAGCATATTTGATCATAAATGCCTTATACTGCATATACTTCTCTCAACCTCCAATTTTCATCCTGTTTATTTATTCTTCACCTGTTTTTTACTATTATAAACAAACTTTCCATTCGTTTGATACTACTTTTTTCTGACATATTTTCTATAAACCGGCAGGATCTCCTCTATCACATCTGCTGCATAGTCTGCCTGTTCCACTGTGTTCTCTGCCGAAAAACTGAAACGGATCGTGGATTCCAACCGATTCTTCTGCAAACCGATCGAAGACAATACATGGCTGACTGCCGGTTTATTCGACGAACATGCCGATCCGGAAGAAACATAGATTTCCCGTTCTTCTAATGCATGCAGCATCACTTCGCTTCGAACACCAACAAATGATACACTTAGGATATGTGGTGCTTCCCCTTCATTGATATATACATCCGGAAGTGCCTTTAGCCGTTCGGTCAAACGGTCTTTTACCGCCCGCATACGAACAATTCTGGCTTCCAGATCTTCATAAACTATCTTTGTTGCCAGTCCAAATCCTGCAAATCCCGGAACATTTTCTGTACCTGACCGCATTCCATCCTGCTGTCCGCCGCCGTATATGATTGGCTTCACCTTCGTACGGTTCTTGATAAACAATGCTCCCGTTCCTTTTGGTCCATGTATCTTATGACCACTTACAGACATCAGATCGATACCCATCCGTTTCGGGTAAATGTGATATTTGCCAAATGCCTGAATCGCATCCACATGAAAGAGTGTCTTTGGATTCTTTTCTTTGATAATCTCTGCAATCTCCTGAATCGGCTCTACTGCACCAATCTCATTATTTACATACATAACAGATACAAGGATCGTATCCTCGTTCACTTCCTGTTCTAATTGTTCCAGATCCACGATTCCCTGGTGATCTACATTCAGATATACAACTTCAAATCCAAGACTCTCCAAAAATGCCATCGTACTTGATACGGATGCATGTTCCACCTTAGAAGTTATAATCCGGTTACCACTTCTTTTATTCGCAAGTGCCGCTCCGATCAACGCAAGATTATTAGATTCCGTTCCACCGGAAGTCAGCACGATCTCTTTGCTGTCTACCTTCCATTCTTTTGCAAGAATCTCTTTCGTCTCCTTGATATAGTGTCCTGCATCCAGACCTTTCTGATGCAAGGAAGAAGGATTTCCATAATCTTCTTCCATTAATTTTACTACCAGATCTTTCACTTCCGGAAATACCTTTGTTGTTGCTGCATTATCAAAATATGCTTCCATCTCTATCTATCCTCTTCCAGTTCAAACATTATGATCGACATAACCGCCATTCCTGCCGTCTCTGTACGCAAAATTCTGTGTCCAAGTGTGACCATCTTCGCACCCATAGCTACCGCTGTCTCGACTTCTTCTCTGGCAAATCCACCTTCCGGACCTATAAATATACCAAGACTTTTCTTTCCTTTGATCGATGCAAAGACCTCTTTCGAATATGCGACTCCTTCTGCTTCCTCATATGGGATCATATTCATATCAAGCTCCTTTGCCATAGCAAGAGCCTCTTTCCATGTTACGGGAGCCGTCACCTCCGGGATTATGCCTCTGCCCGACTGCTTCGCCGCCGCAAGTGCGATTGCCTGATAACGTTCCGTCTTCTTTCCTGCTTTCTTCGCATCCAGCTTGACAACCGTCCGTTTCGTCATAACCGGTACGATCCTGGTCACACCAAGTTCTACCGTCTTCTGGATGATCCATTCCATTTTATCTGCCTTTGGAAATCCCTGAAACAACGTAATCCCTGTTTCAAGTTCTGCAAAATTATCACATACATCCAGAATATCTGCAACCACTTTTTCATGATCCATAACTGAAATCTGGCAGCGGTAATCTCTACCCCTGCCATCACTTATTATGATCTCATCATTTACTTTTAAACGAAGAACATTCTTAATATGATTGACATCCTCACCGGTAATATCAATGCTCTTATCAAATTCCCGTCCATCAAAATCTACAAAAAAACGATTCATCTTCCCAATCCTGTCTCTTTATGACTAATTATCCTTCTCAGCTACAAAACTGATCCAGTCTTTCATAGAGACAGTATCCACTATTCTGAAGTGATTGTCAAGAAGTGCCTGTCTGACCTCATCTTCTTTTGTATTGATAATTCCGGAACAGATAAACTTCGCATCATCCTTCATAAACTGCTGTACAACACCGGAAAGTGGGATGATTACATCTGCAAGAATATTCGCAACTACGATATCATATTTCGGCTCAATCGACTGGACAAGTTCTTTATCTGCGAGCACATTGCCACAGAGGAACTGAACCTGATCTTCAGTAATATGGTTGATCTCCCTGTTCTCGATGCTGACATGAACCGCAGTTTCATCTATATCAATTCCAAGAACCTCTTTTGCGCCAAGATTACTGCATACAAAGGAAAGAATCCCGCTTCCGCTTCCACAGTCAAGAACCAGATCTCCTTCTTTCATATATTTCTTCAACTGTCCAATACATAATCTGGTTGTCTCATGGGAACCGGTTCCAAATGCTGCACCCGGATCAATATCGATCACAATATCATCATCTGTTACGTCAGAAGGTGCATCCTCCCAGGTTGGTTTGATAACGATATTATCATACAGACGAAACGGTTTAAAATATGCTTTCCAGTTATTCATCCAGTCCACATCTTCCGTCTCGGATTCTATGATATTACAGGCTCCAACCGGAATAAATTCTGACAACCGTTCCAGTTCGTTTTTGATCTTTGTTTTTATCTCTTCCTTGTCAAAGGAATCATCCAGATAGCAGGAAACCTTTGCTGTTCCGTCATCCGTCGGCATCTCATCCGGCAGAAGATCTACAAACATCGCTGCCATTTCTTCATCTGTCAGAGGCACATTGTCATCGACTTCTATACCCAAAACGCCTTCCTCATCGAGGAAGGCGCTGAGTAAATCGACAGCCTCACACGTTGTTTCAATCGTGATTTGTGTCCATTTCATAATCTATTTACCTATTTCTTCTTTCTTTTTTTGTGATCTCCAAACGAGAATGATGTTCCTACCGAATCTGTTGCAGGTCTGGTCTCAACCAATGTTGCCTGCTCGTATTCATTCAAAATACGCTTCTGTTCTGCAGTCAGCTTCTCAGGAACCTGTACAACCAGTGTTACATAATGATCACCACGCTGAGTAGGATTCTTCAGGTTTGGCACACCTTTTCCCTTCAGCTTAACCTTGGTATCGGTCTGTGTTCCTGGCGGAATCGTGTAATCAATCTCTCCCTCAATCGTATGGATCTTAATATTTCCACCCAGTGCTGCCTGTGTGAATGAGATCGGTTCGGAGGAGTAAAGATTGTATTCCTGTCTCTGGAACTTCGGATGACGATCAACAAGGATCGTAACATGAAGATCTCCTCTTTCACCACCATTAAATCCAGGTTCACCTTTTCCTTTGATACGGATATTGGTTCCGTTATCTACTCCAGGCGGAACAGCGATCTGAATCTTCTTTCTGCTCTTTACATAACCGGTTCCCGCACAGTTGCTACATTTATATCTAATGATCTTACCGGATCCGCCACAGTCCGGACAAGTCGATACATTTCTTACTACGCCAAACAAGGACTGCTGTGTTGTAACGATCTGACCTTTTCCGCCGCATTTGCCACAAACCTCCGGCTGATGTCCCGGCTGTGAACCGGTTCCCTTACATACTTCACATTCATCCTTTAATGGAAGATCCAGTTCTTTCTGTGTACCAAATATTGCTTCCTCAAAAGCAACTCTGATCGTTGTCTTGATGTTAGCACCCTTTACAGGTCCGTTTGAATTTCTCTGTCTGCTTCCACCACCGAACATATCTCCGAAAATATCTCCGAAAATATCTCCCATATCAGCAAAATCAAAGCCGCCGAAGCCACCAAAGCCACTGCCGCCGGCATTTGGATCAAATGCCGCATGACCATACTGATCATATTTTGCTCGCTTCTCCGGGTCACTAAGTACTGCATAAGCTTCCGCTGCTTCTTTAAATTTTCTTTCAGCTTCCGCATCGCCCGGGTTCATATCAGGATGATATTTCTTGGCTACGACACGATATGCTTTTTTTATCTCTGCCTCTGAGGCATTCTTGGTTACACCAAGGACCTCATAGTAATCAGTTTTTGTTTCTGCCATAACTTTTAACCTTTCATCTGCGATATACTTTCATATCCACAGTAAAACAGGAAACAATTTTCCTGTTTTACTGTCAGATATTTACTATAGACTACATTTCATATTATTTCAAGGCTTAAACCTCTGTGAAATCTCCATCTACTACATCACCCTCTGAAAAGTCCGGTGTACCTGTACCTGTTCCTGCATTTGCTCCGGGACCATTCTGCTCATAAAGCTTAGCGAACAGATTCTGAGCACTTTCCATAAGCTTATCCTTAGCCGCCTTGATCTTATCCACATCAAGATCTGTCATATTCTCTGCATCCGTGCTTTCAATTGTTGACTTTAATGAGTCTAAGTCAGCCTGTACGGCAGACTTATCTGCATCTGAAAGCTTATCTCCGACTTCATTCAGTGCTTTTTCTGTCTGGAATGCAAGTGCATCTGCTTCATTTCTTGCTTCAATGCCTTCCTTACGTTTCTTATCCTGTGCTTCGTATTCTGCAGCTTCTTTTACTGCTCTCTCGATATCATCATCTGAAAGTGATGTACCGGAAGTAATTGTAATGTGCTGTTCTCTTCCTGTTCCGAGATCCTTAGCAGATACATTTACGATACCATTCGCATCGATATCGAATGATACTTCGATCTGAGGAACGCCTCTTCTTGCAGGAGCGATACCATCCAGTCTGAAACGTCCAAGACTCTTATTATCTTTTGCAAACTGTCTTTCACCCTGTACTACGTTGATATCAACGGCATCCTGATTATCCTGTGCTGTTGAGAAAATCTGGCTCTTCTTTGTAGGAATTGTAGTGTTTCTCTCGATCAGATGTGTTGCGATACCACCCATTGTTTCGATAGAAAGTGTAAGTGGTGTAACATCAAGAAGAAGAATCTCACCGGCACCGGCATCACCTGCAAGCTTACCGCCCTGGATAGATGCACCGATTGCAACACACTCATCAGGGTTGATACCCTTGAACGGCTCTTTACCTGTTAATCTCTTAACTTCTTCCTGTACGGCGATGATACGTGTAGAACCACCAACTAATAATACCTTATCAAGATCTGCTGCAGTAAGTCCTGCATCTTCCAGTGCTGTCTGAACAGGTACCTTTGTTCTGTCAACCAGATCTGCTGTTAACTCATCAAATTTTGCTCTTGTCAGGTTCATATCAAAATGCTTTGGTCCATCCTGATTTGCTGTAATGAAAGGAAGGTTGATGTTTGTTGTCATAGCGGATGAAAGCTCTTTCTTTGCCTTCTCTGCTGCTTCCTTTAATCTCTGCATAGCCATCTTATCGCTTGAAAGATCAATACCTTCTGCCTTCTTGAACTCATCTAACATATACTGTGTAACAGCATTATCAAAGTCATCACCACCAAGCTTATTATCACCGGCTGTTGCTAATACTTCAATGACACCTTCACCAATCTCTATGATAGATACATCAAATGTACCACCACCTAAGTCATATACCATGATCTTCTGCTCCTGCTCATTATCAAGACCATAAGAAAGAGCTGCTGCTGTAGGCTCGTTGATGATACGCTTTACATCAAGTCCTGCAATCTTACCGGCATCCTTTGTTGCCTGTCTCTGTGCATCTGAGAAGTAAGCAGGTACTGTGATAACGGCCTCTGTAACCTTCTCACCGAGATATCCTTCTGCATCGGATTTCAGTTTCTGAAGAATCATAGCTGAAATCTCTTCCGGTGAATACTTCTTACCATCGATCTCTACTCTGTAATCTGTACCCATATGACGCTTGATGGATGAAATTGTCTTATCTGCATTTGTAACTGCCTGACGTTTTGCAGGCTCACCTACTACTCTCTCTCCTGTCTTTAAGAAACCTACTACAGATGGTGTAGTTCTCATACCTTCTGTATTCGCAATAACAACAGGCTTACCACCTTCCATTACTGCTACACATGAATTTGTTGTACCTAAGTCAATACCAATTATCTTACCCATGATTATATTCCTCCTAAATAAAATTCTGTTTTCTTAATTTAATAAAATTTATATGCTATAGTCATTTGACTATTAGTTTGCAACCTTTACCATGCTGAATCGTAATACCTGATCCTTATACATGTAACCACGCTGCATCTCTTCGACGATCACGTTCTCTCCGTAATTCTCATCCTCTACATGCATTACTGCATTGTGGAACGCCGGATCAAACTGTTCACCCTCGCAGTTCATCGGGGTAACACCGATGGATTCCAGTGAAGTCATGAGTGATTTGTAGATTTTATCAACTCCTGCTTCAAACGGTCTGTCTTTATCCTCTTCCGGAATTGCTGCAATCGCTCTTTCAAAGTTGTCAACTACCGGAAGTAATTTTCCAAGAACATCCTTCGCTCCGAAATCATACATTTTGGATGACTCCTTTTCATTTCTCTGGCGGATATTCTCGCACTCTGCAAGAAGACGTTTATATTTGTCTTCTGCATCCTGACAGCGTTCTTTCAATTTATCATTTTCTTCTCTTAAAGCCTTACTGCCACGTCTGTTCTCTTTTGCAACCGGCTTCGGTTTTGCTGCTTCCGCCTGCTCTTCAGGGACATCCACGGTTTCTGTAACATTCACATCTGTAGTTGTTGTTTCTGCAGTATCTGCTGACTCTGCTGTAACTTCATCTACAATTGTTTCTGCTGCCTTTTCATCTGTCTTTACTTTCTTAGTATCTTTCTTGGTGTCTGCCATTATCGGACCCCCTATTCGTTATTATTAAATATATCATCCAATTCATCGGTCAGATTTTTTAACATCGTAACGACTTTCTTATAGTCCATACGTTTCGGACCGATGATACCTATAGTTCCTTTTGCGCCTTCCGGCATCTTATAAGTTGCCGTTACAAGGGAGCAATCTTTCAGATCCTCACTGGAATTTTCATCACCGATTCGGATCTCTATATCAGAGTTATCTTTATTGATAACTTCTTCTACATATTTTACAAAGTCTTCTTTGTCTTCTATGTCTTCAAAAGTTCCAAGCAGCTTCTCTGCTGTCGCAGAATCCATTAATTCCGGATACTTTAACATGTTGGTCATTCCGCTTGTGTAAACCTTCAGATCATCTGCTTCATGAATGGCTTCCATAATCCCCTGGAATATGGTTTCTAAAATATCTGCATACTCACCTGCCTGTGTCTTCATCGTCTGTATCAGTTCCAGATTAATATCTTCTAATGCAGCTCCCTGAAGGAATGTGTTTAATAAAATATTGAATTTTAAAATCTCGTCATTCTTCAGATCGTACGTGGTATCGATCAGCTTATTCTTTACGATATTTCCATCCACCATGATCACCGCAAGAAGCTTTGACTCAGCAACCTTGGAAAGCTGTATAAACTTCACGGTATTATTATACTGAGGTGTGGTAACCAGTGTGGCATAATTCGTATTTGCCGCTAATACCCGGGCAACCTGCTTCAGCATCTTCTCCATCTTATCAACTCGTTCAAGAAGATTTCCCTTCTCTGTCTCAGCCTCTATCTTCTCATTCATAAGGCTGTCAACGTAGAACCGATATCCTTTGTCCGTTGGAATTCTTCCCGCAGATGTATGTGGCTGACATATATAACCCATGTCCTCCAGATCAGACATCTCATTCCTGATCGTCGCTGAACTCAGATTCAAATCTGTATACTTTGAAATCGTCCGCGATCCTACAGGTTCTCCGGTCTCTAAATAATTGGAAACGATAGCTTTCAGAATTTTGACTTTTCTCTCGTCAAGTTCCATCTGCTCATCCCTTTCGTTTTGTTAGCACTCAAATACTCCGAGTGCTAACCACTAAAATTAATCTAACACCCACTCCCTTGTTTGTCAACATTTATTTTGAAAAAAATCAAGAAAATTTATAACTTTTGAACTTTGAAAAAATGAACGCCGAGACTTGTAGAAATCACAGCATATAAAAGACCGACCACCAGCATGATCAATACATCTGTTCTGTTAAATGCAAGATCACTTGTGGTACTCAAAAGTTCTATGATCCAGATCTGTTTTACTCCGGACGGAAGCTCAAACAGATCCACAAGAACACGATATCCCGGTGTAAATAAGAATACCAGCAGGACTATCGTTGTCATAGACAAGACGGAATGACGGATCAGGGATGTCAGCATAAATACAAACATCACACACGCTCCGGTCACTATAAACTGCAGCACGATCGCAAGCACTGTTTTTCCAGTCCGGGAAGCTACTGACATTTCATGGGAGCTTCTGAAAAATAAAGCAGCTATCACCCCGGAAATCAAAATATATTCCAATAAAATGCCCCAGGCATAAGTAACTGCTGCCAGCATTCTTGCAATATAACAGGCTGTTCTGCTCTTGCTTCTCTGTAATTCACAGCGCAATGTATTCTGTTCATAATCTTCAGATATATGAAGGATAACCGGAAACATCATAAGAAGGATCAGAAGTTCGGATGCAGAAAAGGAAGAGGCAATATAAGCAATTCCGCTCATCTGACCTTTGATCGCTGCGACCGTCTGTTCTGAGAAGCCTGCCGCCGCCAGAAAGTCACTGCTTATCCCATTACTTATATAATAAAGAAATGCTGCTGTAAGGCATGCAAATGGCACTACCAGGATCATGATCATCCTGCCATAAAAGCTTTTGCTATACCGAAATACTTCTGCTCCGTAAATATTCATACTGTTGCCTGCTCCTGTTAATTAAGAAATAACCAAAGTTGCCTTCTGTTTCTCTGATGGTTTCTTCTGTATTGATATCCGAATCGAATTTCTTTTGTTTTAAAGATACAATATCCGGTCACAGATCTGTTCCAGATCCCCTGGTATATGGCTGGTAAGGATAACAGCCATCCCCTGCTTTCTCCATTTTCTCAGACAGGAAAGAACGGAAGCTTTGGTAAATGGATCCAATCCGTTTAAAGGTTCATCCAGTAGTGCCAGCTTTGTTTCCCTATGAATTGCAAGACACAGCGCCAGCTTCTGTTTATTACCTAGTGACAGCTTAGATGCTTTGATCCGATCAAATTCATGGATTCCCAGAAGTTCTGCCAGCTTCTCATCCATAAGCCCTTTTTCTCCATTCATACGATCCATCAGTCTCAGATTATCCCGCACAGAAAGATCGGAAAAGAAAGAAGGTCTGTCGATCACACATGCCATATTCCGTTCTGATATTCCGGTAATCATCTGCCCCGAACACCTGTTGATTTCCCATGGAATAAATCCTGCCAGTAGCCGGAGCAACGTGCTCTTCCCGCTTCCATTTTGCCCTGCCAACCCGACGATTTCTCCTTTATCGATCGTAAATGTCAGATTCTTCTCCCATACCGGAGTTTTCATTCCAGGATAGGTATAATTCAGTTCCTTCCCTTCTATGACAGTCTCTCGCTGCCCATCTGTCTCTTTTTTCATATCCGAACCTGTCCTTCGTCTCTCATTTGTTTTCATCATGCAGAAAATCTACAAGGATCCTGTTGCTTACATCGATTCCCTTTCTCGTTAGAAAGACCATTCCTTTCTCATCCTTCATATGTCCGCTCGCCACATAACTTCTTATAACATCCCCATAGACATCATATAAGGAATGTCCAAACCGGTCATAGAAATCTGCCGCACTGATCCCTCTTGTCATCCGCAGTCCAAAGATCACATATTCCTCCATCAGGGTATCAACATCAACCGTTTCATCAATATGACGGATCGTATCCAGTGCCTGACTCTGATAAATCTCATCGGCCGACCGTTTATCAAATACATCCTCCATCGTCCGGATATACTGCTTCATATCCAATGTATTTGAGTATCTTCTTCCATTAAAAAAAGAAGCCGCGCCGATACCAAGTCCGATGTATTCATCCATCGTCCAGTATACAATATTATGCCGGCATTCATATCCGGGCTTAGCATAATTGGAAATCTCATACCGCTTATACCCTGACATCTCAAGCACCTTTCTGGTTGCCTCATACATTTCGCGGTCAGCCTCCTCATCCGGGAGCTTTGCAAGAAGCTCCGTATCCTCTGCGAGCGGCGTACCATCTTCCACAATCAGACTGTAGGAGGAGATATGCTCCGGTCTGCACTTCAATACCCGTTCCAGTGTATCCAGATAGGAATGAAGTGTCTGTCCAGGAATGGCAGAGATCAGATCAATGTTGATATTCCGAAAGCCCGCCTCCCGTGCCATCTGATAGGAAGCTAGGAACTGCTCATATGTATGGATCCTGCCAAGCATGGCAAGCTCATCATTGTGTGCAGACTGCAGTCCGATACTCATACGGTTGATCCCTGCATCCAGATATTCTGCCGCCTTGATCGCGGTCAGGGTTCCCGGATTCACCTCTATCGTGATCTCTGCTGCTTCATCTACCTTAAAGATGCTTCGAAGCGTTGCCAGAATATTCATGATCTCGCCCGGCAAAAGTATAGACGGAGTGCCTCCGCCTATAAATATCGTTCTTACAATATAGTCCTTTGATATACTTTTATAGCTCAATAATTCTCTGCAAACACTCTGGACATATGCTTTTCTGACTGCCCCACTCCGGTTGATCTGCGGATCATCCGCACCAAAAGACAGGAAATCACAATATACACACTTCTTAACGCAAAACGGAATATGTATATAAATACTCAGATTTTTTCTCATGTGTTTTTCCTGCCTTCTCATTTTTCTGTAATTTGCTTTCTTCTTATATCAAAATCACATTTGATTTATTTCATTCTAAGTGTCCCGATATAACCTGCAATTATTTTATATTTATTCCTCATCAAGTTTTAATACGCTCATAAACGCCTGCTGCGGGATCTCTACATTTCCGATCTGACGCATACGTTTCTTTCCTTCCTTCTGTTTCTCCAGAAGCTTCTTCTTACGGGAGATATCTCCACCGTAACATTTTGCAAGGACATCCTTTCTGACTGCTCTTACTGTCTCTCTGGCAATGACCTTATTGCCGATTGCAGCCTGGATCGGAATCTCAAATAAATGTCTTGGAATCTCCTGCTTTAATTTCTCACACATCTTTCTTCCGCGTTCATAAGCAGTGTCCTGATGAAGAATGAAAGATAACGCATCGACCTCTTCTTTATTGATCAGAATATCCAGCTTCACCAGCTCACTTCGTACATAGCCCTTCATCTCATAATCAAAGGATGCATATCCTCTGGATCTTGATTTTAAAGCATCAAAGAAATCATAAATGATCTCATTTAACGGAAGGTCATATCGAAGCAGTGCTCTGGTTTCTTCCATATATTCCATTCCCTGATATACGCCACGTCGTTCCTGACAAAGCTGCATGATCGCACCCACATATTCTGTAGTGACCATGATCTCTGCGGATACAAATGGTTCTTCCATATATTCGATATTCGATGGATCCGGCAGATTGGACGGATTCGTCAGTTCGATCATCTTGCCATCCGTTGTATGCACACGGTAAACAACGCCCGGTGCAGTCGTAACCAGATCCAGATTAAACTCTCGCTCCAACCGCTCCTGTATGATCTCCAAATGGAGAAGTCCAAGGAAACCGCAACGGAAACCGAAACCAAGTGCGATCGATGTCTCCGGCTCAAAGCTTAAGGACGCATCATTTAACTGCAGCTTCTCTAATGCATCACGAAGATCCGGATATTTGGCTCCATCTGCCGGATAAAGTCCGCAATAGACCATAGGCTGTGCCTTCTTATATCCCGGAAGAGCCTCTGCACACGGATTGTCGTTATCTGTAACGGTATCACCGACCGTGGTATCTCTGACATTCTTTAAGCTGGCAGTAATATAACCTACCATTCCTGCGGATAACTCATCACATGGAACGAATCTGCCAGCCCCGAAGATTCCTACTTCCACTACCTCTGCAACTGCTCCGGTTGCCATCATCCGAATGGATGTTCCACGTTTTACCACACCGTCGAATAAACGGCAGAATATGATAACACCTTTATAAGAATCATAAATACTATCAAATATAAGCGCCTGAAGCGGCTTTTCCGGATCTCCTGCCGGTGCCGGTATCTTCGTAACGATCTGCTCTAAGACCTGATCGATATTGATTCCGTTCTTTGCCGATATCCTTGGAGCATCCTGTGCTTCAATTCCGATCACATCTTCAATTTCATTTACCACACGCTCCGGCTCTGCCGAAGGAAGATCGATCTTATTGATAACCGGCATAACATCCAGATCGTGATCGATCGCAAGATATACATTTGCAAGTGTCTGTGCCTCGATTCCCTGTGCAGCATCCACAACCAGGATCGCGCCCTCACAGGCAGCCAGACTTCTTGATACTTCATAATTAAAATCCACATGTCCCGGAGTATCGATCAGATTGAAGATATATTCCTCTCCATCCTGTGCTTTATAGATCGTACGGACGCACTGTGCCTTGATCGTGATTCCACGCTCCCGCTCCAGATCCATATTATCAAGCACCTGATTCTGCATCTCACGTTCAGTCAATAATCCTGTCTTTTCTATAATTCTGTCCGCAAGTGTCGATTTACCATGATCGATATGCGCTATAATGCAAAAATTTCGTATCTTTGACTGATCTATATGAGCCATCCTGTTTTCCTCCGGTATCTGAATTTCTTTTCTCTTTTTTATTTTAAGCATGCATTCCTGCAGGCAAATAATTTCGTGTTCATTATCATAACACAATCTCACTTTCCGCTCAATACTTTGTAGAGAATTGCAGCCAGCGGCTCCATGGCATTTTTTGCTTCTTCTACTGTGTTCGTCTGACTTCCGACTTCTACTAACAACGACCGTGGTTTCAGATCCAGATTATACCGGTAACCCTTAACAAATATCTTTCTTACAAAGGAATCATAATTGGCCTGCGCTGTCAGATACATCTGCAGACTGAATGCAAGATTCTCTGTTTTGTACGGATTGGCAAGATATGCGATATCACCATTCTTATTAAGACGGCTCACTCCGTTTAAGAACATGACCTGTGCTGTTTTTTTGCCATCTATTTCCGTGATCAGATATGTATCTTCGGATACCCCATCCCTGTGAAGATCGATCACGACCTCAATGGACGGATACTCCGCAAGGATCTTCTGGACCCCTTCTCTTGCATAATCATAAGCAGCACTTCGATCTAACTCTCCACCTGTCATATCATAGGCCGTTGTATCATGATAGACTGCTACCCCGTAATTTTCTTCAAGAAGCTCAGTCAGATAGTCTCCAAGTCCGATTACGGTATCCTCAACCCTTCCCGGCTCGGAATCTTTAAAGCTCTCCGTTCCGTGTGTATGGTAGATCAGTACCTTATAATTCTTTTCTTCTGTATCGATCGTCAGATCCATGGAAGCAAGATCCTGTCCATTTAATTCTTCTCTGGATACACTTGTTGTACTGTCTATAACATAAAAATTTGATCTCATATAATCATAATCCGTCAGTTTCTCCCGCATATATCCATATTTGTCTGACATGGCGGCAACTATGGCTTTCGCCCGGTGATCCAGTGCGATCACAGTCTGCGCCGGCAGATTGTCCGTTCCTTTTTCATCCGTCATCTGTCCCGCCGACACAGTCTGATCCTTCTGTCCGCTTCCCTGTACCAGTTCTCCTGCCAGACAATATTCCTGCAGCATATCCTCCAGATATTTCCCGGATGCCGACACGGTTTCCATATTTTCGGTCTGTGTTTCGTATCCATTTCCAAAAAACAGCCAGTTCACCATCCGGTTTACCAATTCCATCCGATATGTTGCGTCACAATTTGCGAACCAGATCAGTATCGACAATCCGGCCCATAAAAGGCAGTATTTTGTTTTTCTTATGATCCGTCTGTTCTTCATCCAGTAAATACTCTTATTTTAGTTATTTACCAGTATATGTTGGTTATGTGAAAATCATGC
Source organism: Clostridium sp. AM54-37XD (assembly GCF_003478225.1). Classification (NCBI taxonomy): domain Bacteria; kingdom Bacillati; phylum Bacillota; class Clostridia; order Eubacteriales; family Clostridiaceae; genus Clostridium; species Clostridium sp. AM54-37XD. The sequence continues at coordinate 111,224 of NZ_QUEV01000008.1, read as the reverse complement.
TGTTTATTGCTTCGGATATTGTGAAGCTTATTCGTTTTACCAGTTCATCGATATTTTTTGGTGTTACAAACATATCCGCAAGCTCCGGTTCAGCCAGATGATATGCCAGCTCATATCGCTGCTGTTCGGAAAAAGATTCCATCAGCTTTTTTCCATAAGACTGGTTAAATGTATCTGCAATAACATCCAGAGAACCATCTATAATGGACGGAACTGAAATAACGGTTGGAACACCAAGAGCGATCACCTTTGCTCCGATCGTCTGTGAATTGATCTCCGTACGATGATTCCCAACACCGGATCCCGGACTGATACCGGTATCCGCAAGCTGTATCGTTTTATTTAAACGTCTGCTGCTCCGGGCGGCAAGTGCATCGACTACAACGACTGCATCGACATCAATATTGTCACAGATTCCACGGATGATCTCCACCGTCTCGATCCCCGTCTGGGCCATGACACCCGGACAGATCGCAGAGATTTCATATTCCGGCTCTTCCTGCAGGTGTATATGCTCCATCTGCAAATGTCTGGTTATAAATAAATGATCGGTCACCAGTGGTCCCAGCGAATCCGGTGTTACCTCCCGGTTTCCCAGTCCCACAACCAGGATGGAACGGGCTTCTCCCAGCATTTTTTTCAGATCATGTGCCAGCTCTTTACAGAGCGGCTTATGGATATCCTCATCAAATTCCCGGATTTCCGGACATTCAATGGTGATATAAGTGCCAACCGGTTTTCCCAACGTATCGGCTCCTGTCTGGTCATTTACATGTATAATAGTCGTCTTTATTTTTTCCTGGCTGATCCTTGTTTCAATTTCGATCCCGTCTATCTTCCCGCGGTCCTTGATATCCTCCCGCAGCTCAATGGCAAGATCGGTTCGTATTGCCCGGTTCATGTATACGCCTCCTATCTGTTATCCCAATACATATAAAATACCCGGGTGAATTTCTTTTTATTCACCCGGGCAGTTTACATGATCTTTTTTAATATACGGCTGATCACCTCAGGATAACCACAGATCGTCATGACCGGCGGATTCCATCTGACATATGCTGTATTGTAAAAACAGGTCGATACTCCTACTTCTATACCGCCTTCCATCTCGGCAGATCGTATGATACGCTTGAATTTACTCTCACTCTTTACCAGACTGAAGGCAGCTTCATGGATCGTAAAATCAACAACCGGATACCCTCCGTCATATCCTGTGACCTTCGCATCCTCAATAAAGGAAAACTCCTCTTTCCATACGGAAATTGCTTCTTCAATTGACTCAAACATCGCTGTTCTGTTTCCTCTCTGTTTATTTCTGTAACCATCATACTACAAAATCCACCTATAGTGTAACAAAAAAACTATAAAATATTTGGGATTTATCCGCATTTTTATATGTCTTAATTTTATTTCACATCAGAAGTTTTACTTTATTATTATGTAAATCTCTGCTATAATGAGTTGTATTTATGATTGAACTTAATTTAAGGAGGATTTTCCATGGATTTTAGCAAAAAGGGCGTGGAAAAGAAACAAAAAGCACTTGTTTCCAAACTACCCCGAAATAAACGAAAACTATCGGTTTCGCTGTTCAAAACACTACTGGTCATATTCCTTGCGATCATCGTACTTGGAATCGGTTCCGGTTTTGGTATGTTAAAAGGCATATTGGACGACACACCAGAGGTGAATGCCAAGGATCTGATCCCGAAAGGATATCAGACAACCCTGTATGATCAGGACGGCAAAGAGCTTATGGTTCTTGCGAGCTTTGATGCCAACCGTGAGTATGTTTACTACGATGATATACCGGAAACACTTGTAAATTCCTTCATTGCTATTGAAGATAAACGTTTCTGGGAGCATAACGGTATCGATGTCCAGGGTATCATGCGTGCCTTCGCCCACGGTCTCCAGTCCGGTGACTTTGATCAGGGTGCCAGTACACTGACCCAGCAGCTGATCAAAAACCAGATCTTCAATGTCGGCCTGGATGAAAAAACCATGTTTGACAAGATCGAACGTAAGGTGCAGGAGCAGTATCTGGCAGTTGAGATCGAAAAGGTGCTTCCGAAAAAGAGCATTGCCGAGTATTACCTGAATACAATCTATCTCGGTCAGGGACGTTACGGCGTAGAAACCGCTGCAAAATACTATTTCAATAAAGAACTGAAGGATCTGTCCATATCCGAATGTGCGGTACTGGCAGCCATCCCTCAGAACCCAAGTAAATTTGACCCTATCGTTTTCCCGGAGGAAAATGCCAAAAGACGACTGATGGTTCTTGAAAATATGCTGGATCAGAACATGATCTCCCAGTCCGATTACGATACTGCACTCGCTGATGATGTATATAGCGAGATTGAAAAGGTATCATCGATCAAGAAATCATCCCCTACCAAGGTCAACTCTTATTACATTGATGAGGTCATCAGCCAGCTTGAAGATGATTTCATGGCTATGGGCTATTCCAAGTCAGAGGCAGACAGCCTGATCTACTCCGGTGGTCTGGATGTCCGTACCTGTCAGGATACACAGATCCAGAATATCTGTGATGATGTTTTAAATGATGAAGATAACTATCCGGCTGACAGCTATCAGTTATCCTATGCACTGACACTGGTAGATGACAACGGTGAACAGTACAACTACAGTCAGAATATGATGGTAACCTGGTTCCAGGAAGAAATGGGACAATCCTCTTTCGACCTAATCTTCTCCAGTGAAGAAGATGCCCGTGCTGCTGCTGACGAATACAAAGCGCACCTGATCGAGACAACCGGTTACAAGGAACAGCTTGAAAGCTATAAGGTCACAGTGGAACCACAGATCTCCTTCACCCTGATGGATCAGGAGACCGGTCAGGTAAAAGCCATCGTCGGCGGTCGTGGTGAAAAGACAGAGGATCGTTCCTTTAACCGTGCTACGGAAGCAACCAGACAACCCGGATCAACCTTTAAGGTTGTTGCCTCTTTTCTTCCTGCACTGGACGGCTGCGGCATGAGCCTTGCAACCGTATACAAAGATGAACCATACACCTATACAAATGGCGGCGAAGTCAGGAACTGGTACAGTGGCTACCGTGGTCCAAGCACGATCCGACAGGCTATTCAGAATTCCATGAATATTCTTGCTGTTAAGACGATCACAGATGTTACTCCGGAGCTTGCTTACGAATATCTGTTAAAGCTTGGATTCACAACCCTAGTAAAAGAACGTACAAATTCAAGCGGAGGGATTGAATCGGATATCAACCAGTCCCTTGCCCTTGGTGGTCTGACAGATGGTATCACAAACCTTGAGATCACCGCTGCTTATGCAACAATTGCAAATGAAGGCAATTATATCAAACCTATCTTCTACACCGAGGTATATGATCATGACGGCAAGCTTCTGATCGATAACAGAACACCGGAAGAATCCCCCGTCATCTCTCCTCAGAATGCATGGTTATTAACAAGTGCCATGCATGATGTAGTTACGATCGGTACCGGTACTGCTGCAAATCTTTCATGTGGTCTTTATACAGCAGGTAAAACAGGTACAACCTCCAGCAACTACGATGCATGGTTCTGTGGATATACTCCATATTACACCGCTTCGATCTGGATCGGTTTTGATGTAAATACTAATTTTGCTGCTGGAAGCTATCATAAGAACATGTGGCGTAAGATTATGGATGCAATCGTGGAAGCAAAGGGTCTGGATACCTCCAAGACCTTTGAAATGCCAAGCGGAATCATACGGGCAACCGTATGTAAGGATACCGGACTTCTTCCTGTTGAAGGCTGTTCAACAATAACAGACTATTTTGCAGAAGGAACCGTTCCTACCAAACGATGTGGTGGAAACAAGAAGGTTGTGATCTGTAATGATTCCCATAAGGTAGCAACCAATACCTGTAAGGAAACAACAACCTACTATTATACAGAAGATGATGACGGCAAGATTGAGATCATTGATGCAGACTTTGAATACGACCAGAACATCCTGAAAGAGAAATGTCCGCTTCATCCGGAGGAAGAAAAACCCGAAGACCCTTCTGATTCTGAAGATCCAAATAAGACTACAGAGGACAACAAGAAGGACAGCTTCAAGATCACATCCGGTGTAGATGGAGCCGGTGGTTCTATCTCACCAAGTACAACCGTAAAATCCGGCAAGAGTACAACCTTCTATATCACACCGGATAAGGGTTATGTGATCTCGGATGTATATGTAGACGGAAGCTCCGTCGGACCGGTTTCACAGTATAAGTTCTCAAAGGTAAAAGGCAATCATACGATCACTGTTAAGTTCAAAAAGGACAAGACAGAAGAACCAACAACAGAGAAGCCTACAACAGAGGAACCAACAACGGAAGCTCCTACAACAGAAGAACCGCCAACGGAACCTCCTACAACAGAAGAACCGCCAACAGAGGAACCTACCGATGAACCATCTTCTGATGAACCTTCCTCAAAAGAGAACAAACATAAAAATACAGAAGAATAAAAACGATATATGTAAAAGGGAGCCATGAGAGATCATTCTCATGGCTCCTTTCCTGTTCCCTGGGATCTATATAAAAAAATATACTTTATACTATTTTACCATCTTTGGCTTAAAGATCAGGGATGCCAGATAAGAAAAGATCAATGCTGCCGATGTTCCTACTGCCGCCATCTTGAAGCCTCCCCGGAACAGCCCGATAAATCCATCCTGATCAACTGCCTCTTTTATTCCCTTCCAGAGATTATAACCAAATCCGGAAAGAGGAACCGAGGCTCCGCAGCCGGCAAATTCAAGAAATGGTTCATATATCCCGATTGCTCCAAGAACAGCACCGATACATACCAGGATCACCATGATCCGTCCCGGAAGCAGCTTCGTCTTGTCCATCAGTATCTGAACAAGCACACAGACAGCACCTCCGATCACAAATGCCTTTATATAATCCATAAATAACTTTACCTCCGTTCTATTATAACTGCATGTGCCACGCCCGGTATATTCTGTCCTTCATTATAGCTTACTGTGGAAAGAAGTGCTCCGGTCGGTACAAACAATACCCTCTTCCAGGTTCCGTCCCGTAACTGCTTTAATACATAGCCAGCCAGCGTAATAGCCGAGCATCCGCAGCCGGAGCCACCGGAATGTGTATCCTGTTCTTCATTATCAAAGATCTCGATACCACAATCCATATGCTGGTTGCTGATATCTATTCCATTGTCCTTTAAAAGATCAAACAGTATCTTCTGCCCGATCTTCCCCAGATCCCCGGTAATGATACGGTCATAATACGTTGGCTTCCGATCAAAGTCCTTCAGGTTCTGATAGATCACATCTGCCGCTGCCGGTGCCATACAGGCTCCCATATTAAAGGAGTCCTTTACCCCATAATCCACGATCCGTCCCGTTGTAATCCCGGTAATCTGAATTGCTCCTTCTTCCGGCTCTGCCTTACCAACAACAAACGCTCCACTTCCGGTTACCGTCCAGGTCGCAGATAACGGTCTCTGATTTCCATATTCCAGTGGAAACCGGAACTGCTTCTCTGCACTTCCAAAATGACTGGACGTTGCTGCCACTACACAGTCCGCATAACCGGCAGCAACTGTCATGGATGCCAGCGACAATCCCTCTCCACAGGTGGAGCAGGCTCCATACAACCCAAATACCGGTATATCAAGATCCTTAATACCAAATGTGGTTGCGATCAACTGTCCCAGCAGATCCCCCGCAAATATATACCGGATCTCCTCTTTCTTTTTATCCGCCTTTTTGATTGCAAGCTCGACCGCCTGCCGGATCATCTCACTTTCGCCCTCTTCCCAGGAATCCTTTCCAAATGTAGGATCTTCGGAACGGATATCAAAGTAATCCGCCAGAGGTCCTTCAGCTTCCTTTGGCCCACAGATAGAAGCCGATCCCAGAATACATGGAGGATCTGAAAAACTGACACTTTGTTTTCCAACCATTTTATTCATTTTCTGCCTCCTTATTTCCATATGTTCTTCTGTTGATAGTCATTTGCTTCTTTTCTTTATTTTATTCATATTTAATATGTTCTGGACAAATCCGCTGATTCGGGGTAATCTATGAAAGAATAAAAACAATCTGGATAGGTATGAATTATGATATTTACAAAAGAATACTGGTTAAATTGTATCGATCGAACAAAACGATACGCAAAAACATTTATTAAATGGCTGATCTGTTCTGCCATTATCGGAATCTCCTGCGGGGCTGTCGGAACAGCCTTTCATTACAGCGTTGAATATGTCACACAGTTCCGTTCCGGGCACAGATGGATCATCTTCCTGCTCCCGGCAGCCGGTCTGTTGATCGTATTTCTGTACCGTGCAGGCGGCATCAAGCATGACAAGGGAACCAACCTTGTTATCGGATCGATTCGGAATCCGGAATACAATGTGCCTTTCCGTATGGCACCTCTGATCTTTATAACAACCGTTATCACGCATTTATTTGGCGGATCTGCGGCCGGGAAGGTGCTGCCCTGCAGATTGGCGGAAGTCTGGGTGCATCGATTGGCAAATTGATCAAAATGGATGACAGCGATAAACATATTATGACCTTGTGTGGTATGAGTGCCGTATTCGCTGCCCTGTTTGGAACTCCTGTTACGGCCGCACTTTTCAGTGTAGAGGTTATCAGCATCGGAATTCTGTATTATAGTGCACTGGTACCATGTATCCTGTCAGCAACCATTTCCTATGCGATCACAGAAAAATTTCACATCACCCCTACCTATTTCATTCTGAATCAGGTTCCTGAAATGTCACTGGCAACCGGGATCCGGGTGATCATTCTCTCGGTCGCTGCTGCCGTACTCAGCATCCTTTTCTGTATGTCCATGCAGGTCATCGGAAAAACATTTAAGAAATATCTGAAAAACCAGTATCTTCGTATATTGGTTGGCGGTGTGCTACTGGTTCTCCTGACGCTTGCCGTCCGCTGCAATGATTACAATGGTGCCGGTATGAACATTATTGAACAGGCGATCCATGGAACAGCAAAACCGGAAGCCTTCATTCTGAAGCTCCTGTTTACCTGCATCACGATCGGCTGCGGATTCCGTGGCGGAGAGATCGTTCCATCGTTCTTCATCGGTGCAACCTTCGGATGTACCCTTGGAGGCTGGATTGGACTGGATCCAGGATTCGGAGCTGCTATGGGGCTTGTATGTCTCTTCTGCGGCGTTGTAAACTGTCCACTGGCATCTCTGGTCTTAAGCATCGAATTATTCGGTGCAAGCGGTATCCTGCTGTTCGCGATCGGTTGCAGTGTCAGCTATATGTTATCCGGTTATTACAGCTTATACAGTGAACAGAAAATCATATATTCCAAGCTTCGTCCTCACTATGTAAACCTGTATACCAATCAGGAGGTCAAAACAAACGAACACAGTGAAGCGGAATAATATACTATCAATAACACAAAAGAAAGCTCATATGGCTGCCTGATCCTTACGAACCGGCTTCCATATGAGCTTTTCTTTGTTTCTTTATTTAATCATCTGTCTTTGTATCATTCTTTTTCTTATTGTCTGACTTTTTATCCGATTTCTTATCATCCTTCTTGGAATCGTCTTTCTTGTCGTCCTTCTTTTCTGTCGTATCCTCAGTTGTCTTTTCCTCGGTTGTTTTTTCCTCCGTCTTCTTCTCCTCAGTCGAATTCTCCTCTGAGGTATCTTCCTTCTCTTTGGTTCCACGAAGAACTACTTTATCCCGTTTATCATACACACTGACAGATTCCGGTTCAGATGAGATTACCTCTCCATTTCCGTCATATACCGTCCGGTAGGTCTGATATTTAGTTCCTGTGATACCTGTAACGGAAACTTCCTCTTCACCTTTCTCCAGTGTATCGTCGTCCTCATATTCCGTATCATAATCATAAGTTGCTACCAGTTCACTGGACAGTGACACTCTGAAGTCCTTTAGCTTCGTTCCATAAATCGCACATGACACAACACCACCACTATAGGAGGCGGTCACCTTGAGCGGATAATCCGTATTATTTATAAAACGGTAATCCGGTCCGCCCCAGGATACTGTTGCATCAAAGCCTGCATCTACATAAGTGGATGGATGCGGATGGCAATGACGTTCTGCAATTTCCAGATTCGCATACAGACAGGCATCATAAAGAGTGGATGATACCTGACAGATACCTCCGCCGACTTCATCTACTGATTCCCCATTGACATAAGATGGAGCTGCCTGAAACCCATTCTCAATGGTTCTCTGTCCTACCACATTATTGAATGAAAACTCTTCACCCGGCATCAGTATCGTGCCGTTACAATTCTCTGCCGCCTTTGCAACATTTCCTTTTCTTGCATCCGTTCCACCTACATTGGTACTGAAGGATCCCAGCGTATCACGGAAGAGATAGGCCTGTAATGTCTCCTTCGACAGCTCCGGTTCTGTATAAACCAGATCAAAGCTGACTTCTTCTCCATCGGCTGCCGCATCCAGCTTCTTCCTGGCAGCATCTTTATCAAAGCTGATTCCTACCACAGAATCTGTTACGCTGTAATCATTTTCCGGATCCAGTGTTGCATCCGCCGGTGCTACATAAATCTGATCATATACCAGATCCAGATCGACATCACTGTATGTAAGTGGACATTCAAGCTGCGCATCATATTCTCCCTTGCTGATGCAGGAAGCAATCTCATCTGCCAGCTTATCCGAATCTACCGTATAACCTCCGCGGCCCTTTGTAACAATAACCTTGTCATCCTTCACGGTGTAAGAGGAATCTTCTACCCCTTCCAGCTTCGTCAGCCCGGACTGTTCGATCGCAGTATACAACGGCTTCTTATCCTTCAGCGATGGTCGTGCAGTATATTCTGCCTCACCAAATAATGCCTTAATAAAATTAAAACCTCTTGTTAAAAATCCATGGCTTTCATCGTTTGCCTGTTGTACCGCATCGATCACATCCAGATCCAGAGCTTCTTCGATCGCAATGCAATATGTTTTACCTTCCAACGTTACATCAATCCCGGCGTTATTGTACTCCGTTGCAAACTGATCTTCTACAGCCGCTGCAGCTTCCTTCACCGTCATGTTACTGACATCAATTCCATTTATACTGGTATTTGGAAAAAACTTTTTCTTACCAATAATTCCGCAAAATATCAGATAACACACACACAATGCAACAATAACACATACTGTTGTAGTAACACTTCTTTTTGCTTTTTTCATGATGTATCTCCATTTACTACACATGCGAGTATACGCATCCTGCTAAAGGATACAGATACCTACTATTATTAACTTAACCATTTGTTAAAGTTATCATAGGTATTTTTATCTGTCAATACAGATTCCCCTTAAATCTAATATTTCACAAAACCATCATTTTACCTTAAAACATATGTAACATTTTTGAAAAAACAGGCCGGGAATCATACCCAGCCTGCCAGCTTACAGATCCAGTATATCAGTCCCAGCACCCATGATGTAAAGATACCGTACATGATGACCGGGCCTGCAATCGTAAAACATTTTACACCTTTACCGAAGACCTCACCTTCGGTCTGAAACTCTATGATCGGAGCACAGACACCATTAGCAAAGCCCGTGATCGGTACCAGAGTTCCGGCTCCACCATATTTTGCGATCTTCTTATAGACATTCAGACCTGTGAGTACCACACTGATGAGTACAAGAACGATCGATACATAAGACGAACTGTCATCCTTATCCAGTCCCGCATATTCAAACAAATTAAATAACACCTGTCCGATCGTGCAGATCAGTCCTCCGATGAGAAACGCCCACAGGCAGTTTCTTGCCGAATTGGATACCGGAGTAATCGTTTCAACATACTGATTGTATTCCTTTTCTTTTGGTTCAAACTGCATATACTTTCCTCCTGTCTTACCGGGTTCTATTCTTCAGTATTTTCCATTTGCATGAAAACTATGCATATAAATCGCATTCCTAGACCAGTCCGGTTGATATCAGACCAAGAACAGAACCCACGAGTTTCCCTGCTGCAACCATGTATATGATGTAAGGAATATAACGCCGGATTGAAAACCGTCTGGATATGATCGGAAATACATTCAGCACCTCTGCGAGCGCACCAACCAGACAGCCTGTAAAGATACCGCCAAGCAGGGTTACAAAAGCCAGCCCAGGAATTGCAAGCGGGATCCGGATATTAAATATATATACGATATTTCCTGCCACAGCACCATATGCCAGCAGACATTCCACCAGCATATAGTGCCGGTTGCCTTTCACCTTTTCCGCCAGCTTGGGGAATACTCCGATCAGGGATATAAATGCAAAATAACCACTGGATATAGCTGCCCCTCCGATAAATGCAACCAGTGCATAACAGATATGTCTAATCAGCATCCCGCACATCCTTCTTTCTTACAGAATCCGTGATCACTGTCTGATTGATCTCCTGTTCATACTGCCGCATCTGCACCTGAAGCGGGGTCGGATCATCGGTAAATTTCTTATTGGCTCCATGATTAAAGAATACAATGATTCCAATGAACAAGCCCAGTGAATAGGCAACACCGCCAATCATGGCTCCTGATTCACTGCCTCCGGTAAATACATTCTGAAGCAGATCAAGCTGTCCGACCAGATTCACATCCGAGTTATAGGATATAATTGAAAATCCAGCACCAAAGAATGCGATCAGGCATAGAAATATAAATTTGAACTTCTGCTTTATCCGGTCCGACGGATCGAATGCCTTATAATATACAACGACATCAGGCTGTCCAAGATTCTGAATACACAGCTCCCCATCGCAGTTTTTTCTGATCTCCTCTATGATATCCAATATGGATATGACCTGCTGTTCCTTTGAACTGGTAGAAAAATTCATCAGTTCAATTTTTTCGATTTTATTTTTCAGATCCAGATTGTCGGATACGACCTTCGATACATCCCGGATCAATACCTTTCGTTTTTCCGCCAGAACACTTTCTGCCAACTGCAAATATACCATTTCTGCCATATTACGAAACCTGCTTTCCCATATTCTTACAGGATTAGGGTATCCGCATCTGTTCTTTTTATACACTTTCTTTTAATTTCTCAAGGATCCGTTTTTCCTGCCGGCTCACCTGAACCTGGCTGATACCAAGCAGTTTTCCGGTCTCCGACTGCGTTTTGTCTTCAAAATACCGAAGCTGGATCAAACGCTGTTCCTCCGGCTCCAACCGTTCCAACATCTGCATCAACGACAAATGATCAACAATCTCCTGGCTATATTCCTCCGTTTTTGAATATACACCCGGAGCATCCAGAGACTCCGGCTCCAACGAAGCCTCCATTGCCATTACGATCTCCCCTGCATCATAAGAAAGGGCAGCAGCGATCTCTTCAATCTCAGGCTCATAGCCCTTTTCCTTGATCACCCGCTGCCGGTATTGCTCTACCTTACTATTCATCTCCTTCAGACTACGGCTGACCTTGATTGCGCCGTAATCCCGCAAAAAGCGGCGGATTTCCCCCTGGATCAGCGGAACTGCATAGGTCGAAAACTTCACATCATAGTCAAAATCAAATTTATCAATACTTTTGATCAATCCGATGCAGCCGATCTGAAACAGATCCTCGATATCATATCCACGTCCTGTAAATCTTCTGGCTACGCTCCATACAAGTCCAAGGTTCTGTTCTACCAGTTTTTCTTTTGCACTGTCATCACCCTTCTTCGCCTGTAAAAGAAGATCCAGATTATTTTCCATTTATACTGCACACCCAGCCCCTATTTTTTTTGCCATCTTTACTGTCGTTCCTTTTCCCGGCTCCGACTCTACCGTAAGCTCATCCATAAAGGCTTCCATAAAGGAAAATCCCATTCCCGACCGTCCATCCTTTCCTGTTGTAAACATTGGCTCCATTGCCTTTTCCACATCCTCGATACCACAGCCATAATCGGTGATCTCTATGTACAGCTTCCGCTCTTCTATGTATGCCCGTATCTCGATTGTTCCCTCTTTTTGCCCATAACCATGAATGATCGAATTCGTAACTGCTTCCGACACGGCTGTCTTAACATCAGCGACCTCCTCCAGCGTCGGATTCGTACGGGTCATAAAGGATGCTACGACAACCCTTGCAAAGCTCTCATTTCTTGGATCACTTCCAAACTCTATTTTCATTTCATTTCTGTTCATTCTTTTCTTCTCCTTTTCATTTTATGACATATGTACTTGCTTGTACGCAGTCTCAAAATCCTCTGTCTGCTCTGCGATCTTAAATATTCCCGACATTTTAAGAATACGCTGCATTCTGTCATTTGCATGGATCACAAACACCTTTCCACCTCTGTCATATACATTCCGGAATCTTCTCGTGATCAGACCGATCCCGGAGCTGTCCATCACGCTTGTATGCCGGAAATCGAATATCACGTACCGGATCCTGCCATCCTGAAATACCTCTTCCGTTTCGTTCACCAGTATCGATGCCCGGTAATCATCAACTTCTTCCGGAAGCTCTATTAACACAGTATCCCCTATTTTCTCATAATTATTCATACGCCACCTCTTTTTTACAAAAAAAGACAAATAAGCAATATTGCTTATTTGTCTTTTGTATGATCCTGATTTCTTTTTATTCATTTGTCGGATCCATACCGGATTCCGTTGTTCCTTCCGAACTGCCTTCTGTCGTGTCATCTCCGCCATCCGGTGTTCCACTCGTTGTGTCTGTACCAGACAATGCTACTGCAACTGTATAATAAATGGAATTCGGACATTTCTGGATAAATGTATCAAAGGCTTCTTTGGCCTTATCCTCATCCTCCGTACCCAGATAGCATAGAGCTTTATAATACAGAGCAACATCATAATCCGGGCTGGTCTCCAGCACCTTGTCGATCTCTGTCATTGCCTTATCATATTGGGTATCATTATAATACTTCATGGCAAGCTGCATCGTAACCTTATCCGTATCTGATATATCTGCCTTGCTTTTTTCCTCATAATCTGCGACCTGCTTCGTAAGATCTTTATTCTTTGTTGTCAGGGAATCAACCTCATCCTGCAGAGAGGAAAGCTTGGTATTCTTATTGGCAATCTCTTCGCTGTAGGCAATCTTAACATTTCTGCTCTCATCATCTGCATTCTTATTATGCTGTGGCATAACAAGGAACCACATGACAGCCAGTCCCAATACCAGTCCTGCCAGAACATAGGCAAGCGAATATTTGTAGAAATTAATATCCTTATATCTGCCAACCGGAGTCGGTCTTCCATTCCGGTCAACATTATCGGATTCCACATATGCCCGTGGCTGGTCTTCCACAAACAGCAGATCCGCATCATAATCATCATCCGGATAATCACGAAAGCTCATGATCTCCTCATCCGTATGCCCCATCTCATTGAAATAGCGGACAGCCAGGGGATTGGTTCTGTCGATCTTGATGACACGTTTTAATGCTTTTCTTGCCTTATCATATTTGTTATCATCGATCAGTAGAAGTGCCATCAGCAGATAACCATTTACAAACTTCGGATTATCCGATAAGACTTTTCGAAGCTGGATAAATGCAAGATCCTTACTGCCCTGTCTGGCATAGTTTACTGCCTGATTGTATTTTCTTGCTGCATTGTTCGTTGTTTCAAGCTTGTGTGGATTGCCCTTCACCTCTTTGATATAACGTTTTGCAACATTTCGTCCGCTGAAATAATTCACACTGATGACCCAGTGGCTTAATGCCAGAACAACTTCACCGGTTTCATAATATACAAGCCCCAGCAGATTTCTGGCATCAATATTCAACTTGTCATATTTAAGGGCTGTCTTTAATGCATCTTCTGCACCACTCATATCACGGACTCTGGCTTTATCCAGACCAATATTATAATAATATTTGGATGTGTTCAGTGCCTTATTTACAAATTCACTCTTTAACCCACATTGCTGCAATATCCGGTAACAAGGATCTTACCGCCACAATGCTTACAATTCAGTACGTCTGCCATATTATTTCTCCGTTTCCTTTGCTACACGAAGCATCTCCTGCATAATATCTGAGATATCCTTCAGATCATTATGATAAATGGCATCTTCTGCCTGGTCTACTTCCAGAGTCGGTCTGAATTTTTTTACTTCTTCATCAAAGTTTATCATACTATTCCTCCATATTCGCAGATTTCTCTTTTATCTTTTGAAGCCAGCGTTTGACTTCTCCCACCAGATAAAGAGAACCCACACAATAGACTGCTGAATCTGTGATCTGTTCTTTATAGCGGATGGCGGCATCCATTGCTTCTGCAATATCCTCATATGCCTCCACCGTATGTCCTGTGTAATTCCGGAACCTGTCTGCGATCAGAGAGACCGGCGCCTTCCGTTTATTATCTACACTTGTAACTATGATTTTCTCAAACGAAAGTGCTTCTGTCAGATCCCGTATCATCGTATCATAGTCCTTGTCCTTTACTGCTGCAAAGACCAGGATCTTCTTTTTCTTCGTATAAAGCGTCCGAAGTGTTCTGCAATAACATTCGACTGCTTCCGGATTATGTGCACCATCTACAAACAGATCCGGTGCGATCTCCTCCATCCTGCCTTCCCATGAAAAATCAAGTAATCCGCTTCTGACTGCCTGCTCTATCCTGACATCAGCACCTGCATTTTTCCCATATTCTATATCCCTGGTCTGCATCAGGATATCAAAAGAAGCAACTGCAAGGCAGGTATTTTCGACCTGATAAAGAGACGTTTTCGGTATCCTCAAATGGTCATAATTATAATACCGATTATGAAATGAAAAATCAATGGTTTTATCATCTATTTCATTTATTATATAGTTTGATTTTTCGACCGCTGTTACGGCAGAATCCAATTCTTTTGCATGAGTCTCTATGATTCCAGACGAAACCGCATCCCGCTTGAAATATACGACCGGAACTGACGGTTTGATGATCCCTGCTTTCTCTCCTGCGATCTTAGCGATCGTATCTCCAAGATATTCCATATGATCAAGTCCTACCGATGTGATGATGCAAAGCTCCGGTCTTACGACATTAGTTGCATCCAGCCTGCCACCCATTCCGGTCTCATAAATCACATAATCCGGCTGCTTCTTCTCATAATAAACAGCCGCCATCGCAAACATCACTTCAAAAAAAGACGGATGAACGGTGAACTTCTTCCGCACCTGTTCAAATGCCCATGTAAAATCTTCGTCTGAGATCATTTCATCATCGTACCGTATGCGCTCATTGATCGAGACAAGATGCGGTGATGTAAACAATCCTACATGAAAGCCTGCATGCATCAGTATCGTAGCAAGCGCCTTTGCCGTCGATCCCTTACCGTTTGTTCCTGCTATATGGATCACTCTGCTCTTATCCTGCGGATTCCCTAAACGTTCAAGAAGACTGGCAAGATTCTCTGTGCCAATCTTCTGTGCGAACAGTGGAATGCTTAGGATATAATCAACTGTTTCCCTGTAATTCATCTGACATTCCGCCTATCTGTTATCTATCTTTTCCGGATACAGGTCATGATTTGACATTCTGTTCCATGCAACTTCTTCCCATTTTGTTCCCGGTCTTCCGTAATTACAATATGGATCGATCGAGATACCGCCTCTCGGAGTGAATTTGCCCCAGACCTCAATATATTTCGGATCCATCAATTTGATCAGATCCTTCATGATAATGTTCATGCAGTCCTCGTGGAAATCTCCGTGATTCCGGAAACTGAACAGATATAATTTCAAAGACTTGCTCTCTACCATCTTCACATCCGGAACATAGGATATATATACGGTTGCAAAATCCGGCTGTCCCGTGATCGGACATAAGCTGGTAAATTCCGGACAATTGAACTTGACAAAATAATCATTGTCCTGATGTTTATTGATAAAGGTCTGTAACATCTCCGGTGCATAGTCCATGCTGTATTTTACATTCTTATTGCCGAGAAGTGTTACATCTTCCATTTCTTCTGCGGTTCTTCCCATCTTCTGTTACCTCCTTATGCATCTGCTTCTTCTGCTGCCTTTGACACACATTTGATCAGGATCTGAACAGCCTTATCGCACTGTTCCTTTGTTACGATCAGTGGCGGTGCCATACGGATCACATTTGGTCTTACCGCTGTGATCAACAGTCTGTTCTCAACAGCCAGATGCTTTACTTCGTTTGCGATTGGTTTGGTGAATTCAACGCCAACCAGAAGTCCGCGTCCGCGTACTTCCTTCACATACGGAAGGGAATAAAGCTGTTCTGCAAAATAAGCTCCTGTCTCTTTTGCATTCTCTGCAAGATGATTGTCTAAGATCTCATCGATCTCTGCAAGTGCGGCTGCACAGCATACAGGATTGGCTGCATAAGTAGAACCGTGTGCCCCCGGTGTAAATGCACTTGCAAGCTCTGCTGATGTACAAAGTGCGCCGATCGGCATACCGCCGCCGATCGCTTTTGCCATAGATACCATATCAGGCTTCACTCCATAGGTCATAAATGCCATCGTATCTCCGCATCTGCCCCATCCGGTCTGTACCTCATCGAATAACAACAGGATGCCGGTCTCGTCACAGTAAGCACGAAGTCCTTTTAAGAATTCCTCCGTTGCCGGATATACACCACCCTCGCCCTGAACAGGCTCTACCATGATTGCAACTGTGTCTTTGGTACATTTGCTCTTGAAATCCTCAAGGTTATTGAACTCTGCATATGTGAAGCCCGGAAGCATCGGCTTGAAACCGATCTGACATGCATTATCCGGCTGTCCGGTTGCTGATAACGCTCCATAGGTTCTGCCATGGAAGCTGTTAATGGCTGTAACGATATGATAATGCTCCGGTCCGTAATGATCGGTTCCGTATTTTCTTGCCATCTTGATCATTGCTTCATTTGTCTCTGTTCCTGAATTCTGGAACAGAACCTTCTCCATACCGATCGTCTCACAAATCTTCTTTGCAAGCAGGATCATAGGAAGTGTATATGCGTAATTGGATGCATGGATCACATTCTGGCACTGGTCTGCGATCGCTGCCGCAACCTTCTTATTACAGTTACCGGTACTGTTTACTGCGATGCCGCCGAAGAAGTCAAGATATTCATTTCCTTCCTCATCGTACACATACATGCCGTCTCCCTTTTCCTCGATAAAATTCCATCTTCTGGACTGCTCGGCTAGGTATTTGTCTACTATGTCAAGTAATTCGTCTTTTGTATATCCGCTTTCACTAACTTTCATCTTCCTGTCTCCTTTATATAAATACAAATTTTTAGTTCCTACTAATGTGCAAACTGTGAATTGTAAAGGGTGTAATAGAATCCTTTCTGTGCTAAAAGTGATTCATGATTACCCTGCTCTATGATATGTCCATCCTTCATAACCAGTATAATATCAGATTCTTTGATCGTTGACAAACGATGCGCTACGACAAAGCTCGTTCTTCCCTTCATCATCTTCGCAAATGCACGCTGGATCCGGATCTCGGTTCTTGTATCGATCGATGATGTTGCTTCATCAAGGATCAGCATCGGTGGCAGATCAAGCATAACTCTGGTAATACATAAGAGCTGTTTCTGTCCCTGTGACAGTCCGCCGCCATCCTCTGATATCATGGTATCATACCCCTCCGGCAAACGCTTGATAAAGCTGTGTGCGTGGGACTGTTTTGCTGCTTCTATAATCTCCTCATCCGTCGCATCCGGTCTTCCGTATGCGATATTCTCCTTGATCGTTCCGGTCTTTAACCAGGTCTCCTGAAGAACCATACCATAGTTATCACGAAGGCTCTCTCTCGTTACCTGACGGATATCATGGTCATCTACAGAAATGGCTCCGGCATCTACATCATAGAACCGCATTAAAAGATTGATAACGGTACTCTTACCACATCCGGTCGGTCCGACGATCGCTACACGCTTACCCGGTTCAACCTTCAGATTCAGATTCTTGATCAGTTCTACATCTTTATTATAAGAGAAATCCACATGAGACAGATCCACCTGTCCATCTGCTTTCTCGATCACATAGGCATCCGCAGGCTCCGCGATCTCCGGTTCTTCATCGATCAGCTCAAATACTCTGGCTGCGGATGCAAGTGCATTCTGAAGCTCCGTTACGACGCCTGAGATCTCATTAAATGGCTTTGTATACTGGTTTGCATAGCTTAAAAAGCTGGTAAGCTGACCAACGGATATTCTTCCCTTGATCGCCATGACCGCACCGATGATGCCAACGCCGGTATATACTAAGCTGTTTACAAAACGGGTACACGGATTGGTAATGGATGAGAAGAAGGTCGCATCCAGTCCTGCCTTATTCAATCTCTTATTTACTTCGTTAAAACTGCCATTTACATTTTCTTCCATGGAAAAGGCTGTTACAACCTTCTGGTTTTCTACCATCTCATTAACAAGTGATGTCATCTCACCCTTGATCTCTGCCTGCTTTCTGAACATATGGTAGGTTTTCTTTGCGATAAATGCCGCAACAAACAGAGAAACCGGAGTGATCACAACAACCGCAACCGTGATCACAGCGTTAATCGATAACATGAAACAAAGCGTTCCAACGATAGTCATAACCCCGGTAAATAACTGTGTAAAGCCCATCAGCAGACCATCTGAAAACTGGTCTACATCTGCGATCACACGGCTTACGATATCACCATGGGTGTGAGAATCCACATAAGATAACGGAAGCTGTTCTAACTTCTTATATGCAGATGTACGGACATCATTTACAACATGATAAGTAACTTTATTATTCAATATATTCATGATCCACTGGCAGACTGCCGTAACCGCAACTACAATCACAAAACGGATTGCCAGTGTCTTTAATGCTCCGAAATCAACGGCTCCTTTTCCGACGATCTTATCTACCATATGTCCGGTAATGATCGGTGCATATAAGGTCAGAACAACGGATATCGCTGCACAGATCAGGGAAAGGACAACTAAGAAACTGTATCGTTTGATATACTTTAATATTCTGCCAAGTGTTTTCTTATTGACAGACGTACTTTTTTCTTTTTTACTCATCGTCGTTTCCTCCTTCCTATGCCATTGCATTTCCGGCAGAAGTCTTTTTACCGGATACTTCATTTGCCGATAACTGTGACTGACATATCTCCTGATATACCTCACAGGACTGTAACAGTTCCTCGTGGGTTCCGATACCTGCAACCTGTCCATCATCTAATACAATGATCTGATCGGCTCCCATGATCGTCGATGCTCGTTGGGAAACGATAAATACGGTCATACCCTTTGTCTGCTCTTTGATCGCACGCCGAAGAGCTGCGTCTGTTGCAAAGTCAAGTGCCGATGCACTGTCATCCATGATCAGGATCTCAGGCTTTCTTACAACTGCTCTTGCGATCGTAAGACGCTGCTTCTGCCCACCGGATAAGTTCTTGCCACCCTGTGTAATCTTAAAGTTCATGCCATCTGTTTTCTGATCAACGAATTCTTTTGCCTGTGCGATCGTAAGTGCCTCATTGATCTCTTCTTCCGTTGCGTCATTTTTACCCCAGCGGATATTCTCGGCGATCGTGCCCTGGAACAGAACTGCCTTCTGCGGAACTACACCTACCTTCATTCGAAGGGAACGGAGATCATAGTCCTTTACATCCACACCATCGATCTTAACCACACCACCGGTGGCATCATAGAATCTCGGGATCAGGTTGACCAGAGAACTCTTACCGGAACCCGTACCACCGATAATACCGATCGTTTCTCCCGCTTTTACCGTAAAGGATATACCGGTCAGTGAATCTTCCGATGCTTTACCATACCGTAAGGCTACGTTGTCAAATACCACCTTAGGAACATCCTGGCCGGCTGCCTTCTGTGCTTCTGATAAAGCAGAATCTTCTTCAACCTCTGTGATCGATGGCTTCGTATCAAACACAACATTGATTCTCTTTGCACATGCGATCGACTTTGTGATGTTAATGATCAGATTGGCAAGCTTTACAAGCTCAACTAAGATCTGTGACATGTAGTTGATCAGTGCAACAACCTTACCCTGTGACAGGATACCGATATCGGTCTGTCCGGCTGCGATCCAGATGATCGCAACAGTTGCAAGATTGATGATCACATATGTGACAGGATTTAAGAATGCCGAGATTCTTCCGACATACAACTGAATATCCATCAGATCATCGGTTGACTTATCGAATTCATCAACCTCTTTCTGCTGTCTGTTAAATGCCCGGATCACACGGGCACCTTCCAGATTCTCTCGGGTCAGAAGCATGACCTTATCCAGTCTTGCCTGTACCTTCTTAAACAATGGAATGCTGACAAGCATAATTCCGAATACAACGATCGACAATGCCGGTATTGTAACCACAAAGGTCATGGCTGATTTGACATCGATCGTAAATGACATGATCATCGCACCGAATACGATAAACGGAGAACGTAAGAACAAACGGAGCACCAGATTGACACCTGTCTGGATCTGGTTGATATCACTGGTCATTCGAGTAAGCAGTGTCGATGTTCCGATCGTATCAATCTCATTATAAGAAAGACTTGTGATATGACGGAACAGATTACTTCGAAGTGCCGTTCCGAATCCGGTCGCTGCTTTTGCGGAAAAATACTGTGCTGTCAGTGAACAGCTCAGGCCGATGATACCAAGTGCGATCATAACGAGACACATCCGAAGAACATACCCCATGTCCTGATTCTTAATACCGGTATCAATAATATGTGCCATTACGATCGGGATCAGCAGTTCGAAACAGGCTTCCAACATTTTAAATAATGGTGCCAGAACCGATTCTTTTTTATAGTCCCGTAAATATCTTAATATTCCCTTCATTCTACTCTCCTACTCTTGTTGTAAAATGTATATGCTCTCTGCATTTGTTTTTAACATACCATATGCCAGGCGTGCTGCCAAACGGCTTTCTGCCGTCCTGCTGCCTGCCTGGCATACATATATGGTAGAATCTCCACAACACCTTACATAAAATTGCATGTGGATTCTGTGGAAATTCTTTCATGCACAAATGGCATGAACGATATAATTATTCCTCATCCGGAAGATTTGCATTGTGATATACGGCCTGTACATCATCATCTTCATCTAAGAGATCCAGAATTCTTGTAAACTTCTTTACAACCTCAGGATCTGTCAGATCTACATAGTTCTGTGGGATCATGGTAAGCTCTGCTTCTGCCATCTTGATTCCCTCTTTTTCAAGAGCCTCTCTGACTGCTGAGAAATCATCCGGTGTTGTGATGATCTCAAAGCTGTCTTCCTCTTCACTGAAATCCTCAGCTCCGGCATCCAGTGCCATCATCATAAGATCATCTGCATCCATATCACATTCTTCTTTATCGATAATGATCTGTCCTTTATTATCAAACATATAAGATACACAACCGGTCGTTCCTACGTTTCCGCCGCCCTTTGTAAATGCATTTCTTACATTTGCAGCCGTTCTGTTCTTATTATCTGTAAGAGTATCAACGATGATCGCTGTACCGTTCGGACCATATCCTTCGTATGTATTAGCAACATAATTTACTGAGTTTGCATCACCTGCTGCTCTGTCGATACCACGCTTGATCGTATCGTTTGGCATATTGTTTGCCTTTGCCTTTGCGATTACATCACGAAGCTTACTGTTGTTATCAGGGTTTGCACCACCTTCTTTTACAGCGATCGCAATTTCCTTACCGATAATGGTAAAGATCTTACCCTTTGCAGCATCGTTCTTTTCTTTCTTATGTTTAATATTTGCAAATTTTGAATGTCCTGACATTTTTTTACTCCTTAACTCTGTAATTCTATCTTTTGAATATCCATTTTCGGATATCGGTTTCTTTTTTGAAGCTTTATAAGCCCAACTGGTTCATAATATCATACCTGATTTTCATTTTCAACCTTGGTTATCCGCACCTTATCGATCATCTTATCCTTGATCCCAATGGTCTCAAAATTATATCCCTTATATGTAATATCTATTTTTTCGTTCTCATAAGGGAGCCTTCCCAGTTCATACAGCATAAACCCGTTCAGTGTCTGAAAATCCTCATCCGGAAACTCAATTCCCAGATGTTCCGACAATTCATCCAGTTCTGCTCTGCCGCCCACGATATATCCATGACCCGCAAGTGCAATATCATCGTCATCATCATCGTATTCATCAAAAATATTGCCGACAATTTCTTCCAGAATATCTTCCATCGCTATGATGCCTTCTGTCTGACCATACTCATCCACCACAATAACCATATGAATTTTCTCTTTCTGCATCCGTTTGAATAATTCCGATATATTCTTTGTCGGATGCACAAATAGCGGCTCAACCATGATCTGTTCGATCGTCTGATTCTTATCCTTTAAATACGCTTTTACGAAATCCTTAAAATAAAGGATTCCGACTATATTGTCCAGATCATCATCAAACACCGGATATCTGGAATAATTATTCTCCAGCATGATCTTGATCGTTTCATCCATTGTAGTATGTTTGTCGATTCCAACTACATCGGAACGCGGCGTCATAACATCCCGGACTTCTTTCTCACTGAATTCAAAAATATTTGTGATCATCTCTACTTCGTCATCATGAATGAGCCCCTGTTCATTGCCCTCATTGACCATGGAAATAATCTCTTCCTCAACTTTTTCTTCATCAGCTTTTCTGTTATTAAATAATTTCATATACCAGACAGTCTCTGTCTACAAATCACCTCTCCTGTTCGTTTCATTCTGCATTCACTCTTAATTCCACACGAATGCAAATATAATGGAAATATATCATTAATTCCAACATTCGTCAATTTTTTCATATGAGAATCTGTATAATCCGTATTCATATGGGAATCTGTATAACTGTATGATTATACAATGTCTATAATTACCATGCCACAAAGATCAATACAGATCCAGACTGATCTTTAATGCAATATCTACCTTTTTCAGAATGTCATCTCCCATATGGCATACTTTTTCTTTTAATCTCTGTTTATCGATCGTACGCACCTGTTCCAATAGAACAACCGAATCCTTTGCCAGATCATACCGGCTGGAATCAATCTCAACATGTGTAGGCAGCTTCGCCTTGTTCATCTTGCTGGTGATCGCTGCACAGATCACAGTAGAACTGTGTTTATTTCCCGCTTCATTTTGTATGATAAGTACCGGTCTGACTCCTCCCTGTTCCGAACCAACGACAGGCCGTAAATCAGCATAAAATATATCGCCTCTTCTGATTACCAATTCTTTTCACTCCATTTATTTATTAATATCTTCTGTTGTGAAAAGTATTTCCAATTCTATTCTATGATATTCAGTTTCGACGTAGATAATTCACTTCCCCGACTTCTTTTCCACCCCTAATATAGACTCTTGGTACACGTCTTCCGATATTACAGATCAGTTCATAGTTGAAGCTGTTTGCCGGTTCCGCAACTTCTTCCACCGTGATCTCTTTATCTCCACATTTTCCGATCAGAACAACTGTATCACCGACTGACGTCTCCGGTATATCACTTACATCGATCATAAACTGATCCATACAGACACGTCCGGTGATCGGTGCATACTTACCATGAATGATCACACGCCCGATATTGGACTGTGCTCTTGGATATCCGTCAGCATAACCGGCAGACACGGTTGCTATTCTCATATCATGCGGTGCGACAAATGTCCATCCATAGCCGATACCTGTTCCTGCTTTCACATTCTTCACATGAACTACCTTGGCAAGTAGTTCCATTGCCGGCTTAAGTACCGCGATCGAATGATCGACCTCATCCGATGGATATAGTCCGTATGTTACGATACCGGATCTTACCATATCAAAGCCTTCATTATCCATCTCCATGATTCCTGCGCTGTTTGATATATGCTTTACAGGAATCGATATCCCCCGTTCTTCTAATCTGCCGATTACAGACCGGAATAACGCAAGCTGTCCATTTGCAGCTGTTTTATCGTATTCGTCCGCCTTTGAATAATGTGTAAATATTCCCTCGATCTCAATTCCCGGCATATGCGCGATCTCCACGATATCATTGATACCTGCATCATCACACTGAAAGCCGATCCGGCTCATACCGGTATCCATCTTGATATGGATCTTTGCTTTTGATCCTTTCTTTACCGCATCATCTGAGAGAATGGCACATTCAGCTTTATCATACATCGCAGGTCTTACATCGTATGTGATCAGTTCATCATACTCTGATGGGTCTGTATATCCAAGTATCAACAACGGCTTCTCACATCCTGCATGACGAAGCTCTACCGCCTCATCAATACAGGCAACCGCATAAAAGTCTGTCAGATCAGAAAGGGCTCTTGAAACCTCTACTGCTCCGTGGCCATAGGCATCTGCCTTGATCACGGCAAGCATCTTCATACTCTCCGGCACACATGCCTTCATCATTTTTATATTTTCTCTGATATTATCCAGATTGATATCTGCTTCTATTCTTCTATATTTATTCATTTGTCTGCGCCTCTGCCTATTATATTTTATACATAAGAACTCATGATCGGACCGATCTCATCGATCAGACTGCCGGCGGTTATAGCCGCCTTTCCATACCGTTTCTTTGCACGATCCCCTGCAAGCCCGTGTATATACACCCCAAGTCTTGCTGCCTCTGTCGGAGATATTCCACCGGCAGATAGCCCTGCAATCATTCCGGCAAGAACATCCCCTGAACCTGCTGTTGCCATACCATCATTTCCCGAAGTGTTCATGTAAGTATGCACGCCTCCGTCACTGACACAGGTTCTTGCATCTTTTAATACACACACGAGTGTTTCTGCTTCCGCAAATGTCCTGCACTCACGAACCGGTGCTTCTTTTAATTCAGCCACTGTCTTTCCTGTCAGTCTGGACATTTCTTTTACATGAGGGGTGATAACAAGTGCTATATTCCCTGTCTGTCTGCTGATTTCCCCTGATGCAAGCAGCTCCTTATGTGCTGACAAAAGATTAAGTCCATCTGCATCAACAACGATCGTTCCTTTGAAATTCTCCAGCACTGTCTTAAGCATACATTCCGCTTCTTTTCCGGTTCCGATACCCGGTCCGATCAGAATGACATCTGCCCATGCACATGCATTCTCCGCACAGATAACTGCTGTTTTCTCATCCTGATATGTCATCATCAATGCTTCCGGCAGATATCCCCCGACAATCACTCTGTTATCCTTATGGGTATATACCTTTACCATACCACTTCCAACCCGGTAGGCTGCTGATGCCGCAAGACAGGCTGCTCCCGATATCTCCTGACTGCCGGCTATGACTGCAACTTTTCCAAAGGTTCCTTTATTTCCATCCGGTCTTCGTTTATTCAGCCGGTTCAGATCCCCTTCATCATATGTAAATATCTCCGGCATCACCATATCAACTGCCTTATCCGGAAATCCGATATCTTTTACAAGGATCTCTCCACAATATCCATGTCCCGGATAAACGGTCATACCGACCTTCATTAACCCCATTGTTACTGTAAGATCCGCCTTTACTGCAACATTCATTACCCGTCCGGTCGTAGCCGATATACCGGATGGGATATCTACTGCTACCACATATGCCGGCATATCATTGATATGATCAATGACCTCTTTATGGATTCCTTCTATGTCACGCTTTAATCCAACTCCAAAGATTGCATCTACGATTACATCATATTCTCCATTCGGAAAATCCTCTGTAATCTTGATCCCAAGCTGTCCAAGTATACTCTCCTGAACCTTATAACTCTCTGTTGCTCTGCTAACCTGTCCGATACAGTACACATCTACCAGATATCCTTTTTCTGCCAGCATCCTTGCTACAGCCAGACCGTCCCCTCCATTATTGCCGCGTTCTGTTACAACAAGGATCCTGGTATATGCTGTCCGTCCGGTATCATGTTCTCCTGTTTTTATCCGTGAAAATCTTTTTTCTATTTCTTCTGTTACAGCAAGTGCTGCACGTTCCATCAACACCAGACCGGGAATTCCAATCTGTTCAATGGAGATCTGATCGATCTTCTGCATTTCCTCTCCGGTTGCCAGGAATCTCATATCTGTCTCCTTCCATGTTATGATTTTTATATCCATTAACTGATGCAGATATTATTTCTACATAACAGCTTATTGCACAAATGCCATGGCAATATCGCCATGGCATCCGTACATATACATATCTGTCCGCATCTCTGCTATTTATCTTTTCTTTAAAAATTCCGGTATTCTGATACTGTCATTTGACTGTACAGTTGGTCTTGCCGGTTTTGGAGACGGAGCTACATGCGGCTCAACCGGAGCAGCTGTTCTTGTTGTATTTGGAACTACCGGCTTTGCTGTCTGTGATGCTGCTCCTGCATCTGACAGGAAAGTAGGACGGATGGAAGATGATCCACCAAGTGCCTGTCCACCATAAGTAGGTGTTGTCTTTCTTGCTTCTCCAAATGATGTTGTATTAACTGTATCAAGCTTTGGAGCTGCAGTTCCTGCGAATCTGCTGACAGGTGTAGTTGTCTCTGCTTTCTCAAGGCCTGTAGCAATGATCGTAATGCTGATCTCCTCACCCATGTTATCATTGTCAACTGTACCGAAGATGATATTTACACCATCACCGGCCTGTTCAGTCAGGTAAGTAACTGCATCGTATGCTTCCACGATACCAATATTTCCTGAGAAGTTTACAATAATATCGGTTGCACCGGATACTGTTGTCTCCAGTAATGGTGAATCCATAGCTTCCTTGATCGCATCAACAGCCTTGTTCTCACCGCTTGCGGAACCGATACCGATATGTGCAATACCCTTGTCTCTCATAACAGTCTGGATGTCTGCAAAGTCGAGGTTGATAAGACCCGGTTTATTGATCAGGTCTGTTACACCCTGAACGCCCTGCTGAAGAACCTGGTCTGCTTTCTTTAAAGCATCCGGAATACTGGTTCTCTTATCACAGATCTGTAATAACTTATCATTTGGAATAACGATCAGTGTATCAACATTCTCTTTTAATCTTGCAATTCCTTCCATCGCATTCTTCATACGAGGCTTTCCTTCAAAACCAAATGGCTTTGTTACAACACCAACTGTCAGGATACCAAGATTTCTTGCCATCTCCGCAACAACAGGTGCTGCGCCGGTTCCGGTACCACCACCCATACCACATGTTACGAATACCATGTTGGCATCTTTGATAATATCTGCTATCTCTTCTCTATTCTCTTCAACTGCACTGGCACCGATCTCAGGCTTTGCACCTGCACCAAGTCCCTTTGTCAGCTTCTCACCAATCTGAATCTTTGTTGTAGCTCTGCTTAATGAAAGTGCCTGTTTATCCGTGTTGATCGCTATCAGCTCCACACCTTCTACATTTTCATCAATCATTCTGTTTACTGCATTGTTACCAGCGCCACCTACTCCTATTACCAGTATTCTAGCTGGTGTTCTCTCATCGTTAGACTTTATTTCGAGCAAGGTTGTTTCCTCCTTCTATATATTTCTTTATAATTCCTGTACAGCTCCCTCCCCCGGTTGTCTTCATTCTGTAAGCAAATCACAGGCTGCAGATCTGGCACCCGCAACCCAAAGTACAGGGAGTGTACATCTATATAATCGCATTAATATCTTAATAATACGATTTTTTCATAAATAACGCAACAACTTTTTGTTTTAAATTTTACTTATTTTCCTTAAATATTGCGTTTCCACTGCTTGCCGAATAATCCGACAGATCCAGGGTTCCACTTTTCCCTTCCAGTTTAGAAAGAATGCTTTCCAGATTCATAAGCTTGTCCTCCAGCCCGGATCCGCTTCCAAGCTCTATTTTGATCTTGTCCTTATACAAGATGATCTCATTGTCATTATTAAACCGGATCTCATCGATCAACAGCTTGTTCTTATCGATCAACTGTGTCATCGTCAAGATCTCCTGAAACATATCCTCGTTCGTTACAGGGAGCTTTTCACCCACAACGATACGGTCAAATTTCAATCCCTGAATACACGGAACATCCTCCAGCTTTTCGGAAGACGTTTCAAGCACGCGGCCATCATTATCAAAATAAATATACTGATCCATATAGCTCACACAACCAGCCATGGACTTCTCATATACTGTGATCGTTATGGTATGTCTTCCAATCACTTCAATCTGAAATTTATCAATAAAGGTTACATCCTCTACCGGATGCATTCTGTTGTCCAGATAGAAAAACAGGGTATTATCCGCTTTTTTCCCTTTTGTTACAATATCTATGATCTCATCCTCTGTATAATGCACATTGCCGGACACCTGTATCTTGGTCAGACTGTAGCATTTCAGGATATAGACATAGGCACTAAGGCATATAAGCAGCAGCGCACCAAGAATGATCAACAGAATCTTACCTGCCTTTCTTCCCTTTTTCTTTTCAGTTTCGCTCTCTGTTCTCCTGTTCTGCATCTTTTATATCTTCCTATCCATTTTATCTTCCCGGCTTCATCTGTCTGGCAACAGCAAGCACCAGTCCCATCTCAAGAAGCATGAAACATATCGAGCTTCCACCATAACTGATAAATGGAAGCGGTACACCGGTCGGGGGTATCGTATTTGTTACAACACTGATATTGATCAATACCTGAACAGCAACATGTGCCATAACACCGGTTGCGATCAGACCTCCAAACCGTTCACCGGAATTGATTGCGATCAGTGCGCATCTGTATATCAGGACCACAAACATTGCGATTACAAGTGCCGCACCAAATAAACCAAGCTCTTCACAGATAACGGAAAAAATCATGTCATTATGGGACTCTGGTATAAATCCCATCTTCTGGATACTGTTCCCAATGCCTCTTCCAAAAAAGCCTCCGGATCCGATCGCATAAAGGGACTGCATCGTCTGGTATCCATCATCGTATTTTTCCGGTGCAAGCCAGATACGGATACGATCTGCACGATAGCCTGCTGTTGCAATAAATATCACGCACATCAGGATTCCGATCAGCCCCATCAGCACAAACGGCCATTTTTTCGGGCTGGCGACAAATACAATGATCACCACAATGCCAAAGCATATGATCGCGGTACTTAAGTTCTCGATCGCGATCAGTATGATCGTTACAAACGGAAGCAGAAGCATCTTCGCCAGACCCTTCAGTGTATTCAGGCTTCTGGGTTTTCTGGTACAGATATCTGCGGTATATACGATCAGCGCAAGCTTTGCAAATTCCGACGGCTGGAATCCAAATGCACCAATATAGATCCATCTGGTCGATCCATGGCTCGCACTTCCTATAATGTAGACCAGCACTAAAAGTGCCATTGCCACATACAGAAAATATTTGGAATATCTTGCATATCTGCGATAATCGATCTTCGATACCAGAAACATTCCAAACAGTGCAACAAGTTCAAAAACAAGCTGTCGTTTTGCAAAATATGTACTGTCACCATACAGTTCATCTGCCCGGTAGGAACTGGTGCTGTAAACCATGACCAGTCCAAACAGAACAAGCCCCAGTACAATGCCAAGCAGCGGATAGTCAAAGTAACGTCCGCTGTACCATAACGGCTTTCTTCTGCTATCTATCTCATTTGTATCTGTGTTCCTGTTTCTGTCATTCAAATATTTCACTCCTTAAAATCGCGGACATATTCTTTGAACATTCTTCCTCTTTGCTCGTAATTATCAAACATTCCCCAGCTTGCACATGCTGGAGAAAGAAGAACTGCTTCTCCATCCTTTGCATTCTCATGACAATATTTTACCGCTCCTAACAGATCGTCTTCAAATACAATATTATGGAATCCGTGTTTCTTGGCAGTCTCTGCGATCTTCTTCGCCGTCTGACCGATCAGAACCAAACATCTGACTTTTCCGTCAAATGCATCGATCCATTCATCATAGGTAGAGCCTTTATCATAGCCTCCACCGATCAGATAAGTCGGTTTTACCATTGCCTGAATTCCCTTGATGGCTGCATCCGGATTGGTTCCCTTGGAATCATTGTAATAATCCACACCAGCCACTGTCTTTACATACTCTATTCTATGCTCTACGGCTTTAAAACTGACTGCAACATCACGAATGACATTGACCGGCACTCCCATATAATAAGAGATACCAACTGCAGCGAGCACATTTTCAACATTGTGGGAACCGAGCAGGATCAGATCCTTTAATGCAAGGACATCGATCTTTTCTCCATTTGCCTCGATCACAATGTGACCATCCTCTACATATACACCGCCTGCAGGCTTCTCCAGTCTGCTGAAATATACAACTCTTGGGCGGATTCCCTCTGCCATTGCTCTTGTATGATCATCATCATAGTTTAATACAACCACATCATCTTCTGTCTGATTCTTTGTGATCGACTTCTTGACATTTCCGTAATTTTCAAATGTATAATGACGGTTCAGATGATCCGGTGTCAGATTTAAGATTGCACTGACATTCGGATGAAAATCCACGATCGTCTCTAACTGGAAGCTGCTGATCTCTGCCACTGTTGCACTGTCATCATCGGTTGTATCACAAAGCTCGGTATATGGAATACCGATATTTCCAACTACGATCGTCTTCGGATTCCACGCCTTTACGATCTCGCCAACAAGTGCCGTCGTCGTTGTCTTGCCATTTGTTCCTGTGATCGCAGCGATCTTTCCTTTACCAAAATAATATGCAAGCTCAATCTCACTCCATACCGGAATGCCTGCTTTCTTTATATCCTCTACAAATGCAGAATCAACCGGAATACCCGGGCTTATAACCATAATATCTGTCTGCTTTAATACTTCATCCGTTAATTTTCCAAGCAGGATCGTAACAAGTTCTGACTGGGAGAGTTTCTCCATCAGATCATTTTTATCTCTTTTTTCATTTTCATCAAACAGCGTAACCTTTACGCCATGAGCGATCAGCAGCTTTGCTGCACTGATGCCGCTCTTACCTGTACCAGCCACTAAAGCATTTTTAAAATTCATCTTCATATCCTCCGTATTAAACAGCCAGTAAACCTACAACACAAAGTACGGCTGTTACTATCGCAAATATTGATACAACCTTTGTCTCAGGCCATCCGGAAAGCTCAAAATGATGATGGATCGGTGCCATTTTGAACACTCGTTTTCCAGTCAGTTTGAATGAAACTACCTGGATGATAACCGATAATACTTCTATAAAATAAATGAATGCCACGATCAGAATAAATAATGGCATCTTCAGCATGTATGCGATCGATGCTACAAATCCGCCAAGTGCAAGAGAACCGGTGTCACCCATAAACACTCTTGCAGGGTATACATTATATACAAGGAATCCTAACAAGCTTCCCATTGCTGCACAGGAGATAGGTGCAAGACCGGATCCGGTTCCGATCGCAACAACTGTAAAGAATGTAGCGATCAATGCTGTTACGGAAGAAGCAAGACCATCCAGACCATCTGTGAAGTTTGCACCATTTACTGTTCCAAGTACAACAAAGAATAACAAAACGATATAAACCCATTTATCAAGAACAACTGTCTTACCGACAAATGGAATAATGATCTCGTTGTTGATCTCGGTATATTTCTCAATATAATATGCAAAAACTGCTGTTACAACGAACTGTCCGAGCATCTTCTGCCATGCACGAAGTCCCAGGGAACGCTTCATAACGACTTTGATATAATCATCCAGAAATCCGATCAGCCCAAAACCAAGTGTTACAAACAATACCGGAAGGATATCCGGATAATCCTTCATATAAAATAACGAGGTAATCACCAGACTCAACAGAATGATCAGTCCGCCCATTGTCGGTGTTCCTGATTTCTTCAGATGTGTTTCCGGTCCATCATCTCGTACAAACTGTCCAAATTTCAGTTTCTTTAAAAATGGGATCACGATCGGGCTTAACACCACGCTGATTCCAAACGCTATAAGTATCGGTAAAATAATTGAAAAATCCAAGTTCATTTCTTTGTACTCCTTACCCGTCATTTCATTTTGAAATGGCTATATTTTTCCTCACGTATGAGGTAATTTTCTTATTCCTCTTTTGGTATTCCCAGATATGGAAGGATATTGGAAAATACCTCCTGTATGACAGGGGCTGCTATCGTTCCTCCATAATATACTCCTGTCGGTTCATCGATCATAACAAATGCCATGACCTGCGGATCATTTGCCGGTGCAAATCCTAGGAAAGATGATATGTATTTTCCGGTTCCTCTCGGATACTTCTCACTGGTTGCTGTCTTGCCGCCAATCCGGTATCCCTCGATCTGCGCCTTGCTGCCTCCGCCTTCTGCCACAACAGACTCCAACAGATCACGCATTGTCGCCGATGTTTCACTACCGACCGCCCCTTGGGTGACCGGATATTGAAGCTCCGTCATAACCTGACTCTCCGCATCCACCACCTTCATACCGATATGTGGTGTGATCTTATTCCCACCATTTATAACGGTTGCTGCAGCAGTCACAAACTGGATCGGTGATATCTGAAAGGACTGTCCAAATGACATCGTTGCCAGTTCTACCGGTCCGATATCGGAAAGCTTATGCATAATGGAATTTGCCTCACCCGGAAGATCGATCCCGGTTTTCTGAAACAATCCAAGCTTCTGATAGGTCTGATACAGATTCGTGGCTCCTGTCCGTTCTCCGATCGTCATAAATGCCGGATTGCAGGAATTCATCAGTGCATGCCGGAAGTCCTCCGAACCATGTCCTGTCGTCTTATGGCACCGGATCCTGCGATCCTCCACGATCTTATATCCCGGACAGTAAAAGGTATCCGATAAGGATACGGTTCCAGCCTCAAGGGCTGCTGTCGCTGTCACGATCTTAAAGGTCGATCCCGGTTCGTACGTATCACTGACTGTAAAATTACGCCACATATTGTTTAACGCATCCATCTTCTCACCGTCAGTCATACTCTCGTATCCAGCCAGATCCGTGTTCAACTGAAATGGCTGGTTCAGATCATATTCCGGCACATCAACCATGGCATAGATCTCTCCATTCTGCGGATTCATAATGATCATTGCCACACGTTTTGCCTGCTTCTCTTCCATAACGGAAAGAGCCGCCTGTGTTGCATATTTTTGTATTGTCAAGTCCAGTGAAAGTACCAGGTCATCTCCCGGTACAGGACTTACTCTCGTTTCTTTTACATTTGGCAGTTCGATTCCCTTTGCATCCGTTACTGTATGAATGCTTCCGTCCTCTCCTGCCAGAATTTCATTATACCAGACCTCAAGGCCAACGATTCCCTGATTGTCTGCTCCTGTAAAGCCAAGAACCTTGGATGCAAGGCTTCCATAAGGATAATACCTTTTATAGTCCTCGTCAACCTTAATTCCGGCAACATTTAATTCTCGGATCTGATCTCCGGTTTCCTTCGCAACGTTTGTTGCGATCAATTCACGGGAGGATACCTTGGTTACTTTTTTGCGTATCTCCGCTTCTCCCTTATCCAGATATTCATTCAGAACCTGTATAACTGCTTCTTCATCCTCAATCTGGCTGTGGATGACCGATACGGAACAGACTGCTTTATTATCAGCCAGGATATTTCCATTTCTGTCGTATATCCTTCCTCTTGGTGCTTTGATGCTTCGTTCTCTTTCATGAAGCCCGGTTGCTGCACGATTATAATAATCCGCTTTTGCAACCATCAGATAAGCAAGTCTTCCCATCAGAAAAACCGCAGTCATTACGATCGCTATACATGTAAAATATATCTTTCTCCGATTATAACTATAAAGCTTCATTCTGCCCGCCGGATTTATTTATCCTTATATCTTATTACTTTTTCCGGACAAATATGCCTTTTCTGTCAGTCTGCCAGATATTCCCTTGTTTATTCATCCTGAACTTTGGCTTCTGTTGTTTCTTCGGAGGTTGTTTCTTCTGAAGTGCCATTTTCAGATACTGCTTCTGTTGTTCCCTCAGAGGTTACATTCTCTGAACCGGTATCTTCCGCTGTTGTATCTCCCTCTGCAGTGCTTCCTTCTTCTGTTGTTCCCTCGCCTGTTGAATCTTCTACATTGCCTTCAAATGGAGAGCTGATCGGCTCATCTTTTCCATTATACGTTACATCTTCATCACTGCTCTGATATACATTCATATATGGGAGCAGATCTTCCATGATCGCATGGAATAACAGTGCTCCGGCACCGGATGTAGACTGACTTTCTACATTTGGTTCGTCAACTGCAACATACAGCATGATCTGTGGATTCTCTACCGGTGAGAAACCGATAAAGGATAATACATAATTGCCCTGATTTCTAGGAATCTTTTCTGCTGTACCTGTCTTACCGCCGATCGTATATCCATCAACGGCTGCTCTGGAACCGGTACCTTCTGTAACAACACCTGCCATATACTGCTTCATCAGATCTGAAGTTGTCTTTGAAATCGTCTTGCGGACAAGTTCCGGTTCATTATTCTCTATAATACTTCCATTTTCATCTAAAATCTGTCTGACGGTGTGAGGCGTATAATAATTTCCTCCATTGATCAGTGAACAGAACGCTGCTGCCATCTGGATCATTGTTACATTAATACCCTGCCCAAAGGATGAAGTCGCAAGCTCGACCGGATTCAGTCCTTCTTCATCATACACCAGACCGCTTCCCTCCCCGGAAAGATCAATTCCGGTCTGATTACCAAAATTAAATATATCCTGATATTTGGAAAATGTTTCTCTTCCTTCTGATTTTGCGATCTGCATCAAAGCGACATTACAGGACTGCTCTAGCGCCTGCTTTAATGTAATCGTGCCATCACCACTTCGGTTATGACAATAGATCGGAGATGTTCCCTCTGCAACGATCTCATAGCCTTTACAGAAGAATGTATCGCCGTCTTTCACAATTCCGTCCTCAAGGGCACCTGCAATCGTAAAAGGCTTAAATGTAGAACCCGGCTCCAAGATATCACTGATGCAATAATTTCTCCATACAGCATCTAATGCTTCATACGTCTGATCACTTGTCAGGTCATCAATTGCTTTCTGGAATTCATCATCTGTCATAGATGAAAAATCATATGTGATCTTTTCCGGGTCTTTCTGTTCCTCGGTTGTTGCTTCTGTCGTATCTTCAGAAGAACCTTCCTCGCTGCTGTCTTCTTCTGTTGATGGTTCTTCCGTACTTTCTGTAACGGTAACCTCCATATTACGAAGTGCATCCGTATTCATCGGTTCGTTCGGATCATATCCATAAGAGGTACTCATGCCAAGAACCTCTGCCGTATCCGGATCCATTGCGATAACACCAATCTTCTTTGCACCAGTCGTCTGCATATATTCTTTTATATTATCTTCAATGATCTTCTGGATATTCAGATCGATCGTAGACACTACAGTATAACCATTCTGTGCAGGTACTGTAACGGATTCTACGGTATTATCATTTGTCAGATATCCATATGTCTTTCCATTTACACCATTCAGGTAACTGTTATAATAACCTTCGATTCCACCCTGTCCGACATTTCCGCTTACGGTATATCCAAGCAGGTGACAGGCAAGACTGCCATTTGGATATTTTCTTTTGTATTCCTCCTCAAACCGCACACCAACGACATCTGCACCATCTCTTGTATTGCAATATTCCTGAAATGCTTTTACATCTGCATATTCAAGCCCTTTCATGGCTACCTTATAAAAGGAATCTGTGTTCTGCATACATTCATCGAACTTTGCATCTTCCATTCCAAAATATTTGATCAGCGCTGCCTTTGTTGCCTCTTTTCCCTTATCCGTACGCAGGATATTTTTGGGCTCCAAAATCAGATTGTACACTTTCTCACTGGTGGCAAGAATATTTCCATTTCGATCCACAATGTCTCCCCGTTCAAACGGAATATCCAGACTGTCGTAGGTCTTCTGATCCAGTACCTCTTCCTGATACTCCTGTCCTTTTGCAAGGCTGATATAGATCACACGTCCGATAAGCACAACAAAAAAGAGTAATGCGATACCAAATATTATAACCAGTCTCTGTTTCATTCTCCTAAGAAAATTCTTTGCTTTTGTCGACATATTTTTCCACCTTTGATTTTATTTTTATATTCTGTATCTTAACAGGTTCGGGTATAACGCAAAATTTCCTGAGACTTATTTGGTCTCAGGAACATTTTTGTACTGTATAACATAATCGTCACTGTTCTGTGGATAGTACACAGTCTGTCCCGGCTTCGAATATACCATACCAAGCTCAGTTGTTGCAATCTTATATATTTCATCCAGATCTGTCATGCTGTCAAGTCCTGAACTGTATTCTGCATTTACATTTAACTGTTCATTCAACTGGCTCTGCAGTGTACTAACTTCATTTTTTCCTTCTTTTACATCTGCCATTAATTTCAGCATTACAAAGCACAAGCCTACTGCACATATTACAGCAAATGATAAGAATAATCCATGTCTTAATTCATCGACCCATCTTCTGTCTCTCTGTCTGACAGCCGGCGCCTGTTTGGTTCTTACCTGTTTCTTTCTCTGTGGCATCTGCTTTCTTGCAGGTGTTGCTGTCTGTTTCTCCTGTCTTCTTCTGGCAGGGCGTTCTGCCGGCATCTCTGTTCTTCTTGCCGGTTCATATTCTCTTCTGACCGGTTCTGCTGAATAATCCAGCTTCCGGACTGTACTTCCATCTATGTAGTAGTGATTCCGTCTTTCTGACATTTTAAAACACCCCTTTTATATATTCATACCTTTTTCAAATACCCGGAGTTTTGCGCTCTTGGATCTTGAATTTGCTTCCATTTCTTCTTCTGTTGGAAGAATTGGTTTCCTTGTTATCACTTTTCCTTTTGATTTTCTTCCGCATGTGCACACCGGAAAATTCGGTGGGCAGATACATGGATTTTCATTTCTACGAAATGCATTTTTTACGATTCTGTCTTCTAACGAATGGAATGTGATGATACATAATCTTCCGCCTGGTTTCAAACAGTCAATCATTCCATCAATGGAATTCGTTAGTACTTCAAGCTCATGATTTAATTCAATACGAATTGCCTGAAATGTCTGCTTGGATGGATGTCCCTGTGCATTTCGTACTTTTGCAGGAATTGATCCACGGATGATATCGTTTAATTCTTCTGTTGTTTCAATCTCTTTTTTCTCACGATACTTCACAATATGGTATGCAATACTTTTTGCAAATCGTTCTTCGCCATATTCTTTGAGTATATGAAAGAGTTCCTGCTCGGTATATCCATTTACAATATCCTTTGCAGTCTTTGTCTGGCGGTCGTCCATCCGCATATCAAGGGGCGCATCAACCCGATATGTGAATCCTCTATCCGCATTGTCGAGTTGATATGAAGATACGCCAAGATCCAGCAATATCCCGTCCACTTGAAGTATATTTAGCTCGTCTAGTATGCTTTTAAAATTCTGATAGTTATCTCTTACAACTGTAATGCGGTCACCGTACTCCGCCAGTCGTTCTTTTGCTGTTATAATCGCCTCACCATCCTGATCAATACCGATCAGATGTCCATCCGGTCCAAGTCTTTTGGCTATCTCTTTCGAATGTCCGGCTCCTCCAAGAGTTCCATCCATATAAACACCATCCGGTCTGATATTCAGATTTTCAATGGTTTCATCCAGTAAAACCGATGTATGTTTAAATTCCATAACTACCACTTCTGTCCTTATATTCTGAAATCCAATTCATCCAGCTTGTCTGCAATCTCATCCATATTCAGGGATTCTTCATTGTTGATCTCGTCCCATGCTTCCTTATTCCAGATTTCTGCTTTCTCTCCGTTACCTATGATGACAACATCTTTTTCAATGTTGGCAAATGTACGAAGTGTCTGTGGAATGATCACTCGTCCTTGTGCATCTGTTTCGCACTTTACAGCTCCTGAGTTGAAGAAACGCTTGAACTGTCTTGCACTCTTATTCGTCATCGGGAGCTGGTTCAACTTATCCGCAAACTGCTGCCATTCATCATTTGGATAAACGTACAGACAATTGTCCAGACCTTTTGTGATCATGAAGGTGCAACCGAGTTCTTCTCTAAGCTTGGATGGCATGATAAGTCGCCCTTTGGTATCTAATCTGTGTTCATATTCACCTGTTAAACACTTGGACACTTATTCCACCTTCTTTCGACTCATTTCCTCCACTTTGTGGCACTAATCCACCACTTCACTCCACTTATAGGGTAATTCTATACTACTTAACTAAAAAAAGCAACCACAAATATGAAAATTTCACATTTGTAGCTGCCTTAATTTTTCATGTAATGTCTGGAACTTCAAGATGGTATGGCACTGTATATAAACACACGACCTGCTGCGTTTCTATTCGACTCGCACGCCGATTTGTCAGCAGTCGCCCTAACTCACCCTTATGGGTTCAAACAAGGGCTTGGTGCTGACAGCTAGTGCAAGTCTCATAAACGAAACTACGCAAACGTCGATGTTGTTTATATACAGCGCCATACCATTCTGAAATTCCAGACTTTTTAAAAAAACAAGCAACGTACCCCTTAATTTTATCTTTACCATATAAAAAGGACATCCACGCCATTGTGGATGTCCCATTTGTATGTTTGTATGTGTTTTTACACCTGAGTGTACGTTCCGGTGGAGGATGATCCCATTTTTAGAAACACGCAACCTTGTACATATTCTTTCTGCTGATCACACCGATGTCTTCCAGAGTGTTCACCATCCTGTATACCGTTGCGATTCCTATACTGTCATCTCTCTTGACAGCCTTGTAATATATTTCCTTACAAGAAGAACAGTCTTCATCCAGAATAATATCTAACAGAATGCATCTCTGTTTTGTAATGCGAAAGCCCTGTTTTCTAAGCTTCTCGATCACTGCATCCTTCCGGTTTGGTTCTCCCTGATATCTTACATAACCAAACACATTGTCATTACGGATTTCCTGAACAATCATTTTATTCCTCCATTTTTATATCAATAAATATAACTACTACGTTCTTATGTTGGTTAGTATATTCTAACATTCGTTAGTTGTCAATAATTATTTATATATTTTGTGAACAAATAACTGTTTTTTTCGAATCCCGGTGACTACTGTTCAATATCTATGGCTTCTGCAGCTTCTGTCTGATCCACATCCTGATCTTCCTGTGGTTCTTTACAGTATGCAAATGTGATCACAGCCTTAAACAGATCTCCATCGATCACGATGTTAAAATCCGCATGTTGAAGCTGACACAAGCTTCTTGTAATGGATAAGCCGAGTCCGCTTCCCTCTGTATTTCTGGAACTGTCACCTCTTACAAAGCGTTCCATCAGTTCATCACTTGAAATATTCAGTGGTGCTTCTGATATGTTCTTGAACTCTATACATACCTTCGCAGGTTCTTTGATGCTCTTTGTAAGATCACGGATCACATTTCCATCTTCATCGGTTATATAAGTATTTACATATAACCGAGTCCCCGGCATCGTATATTTGAATGCATTATTTAATAGATTATCAAATACTCTCCAGAGGTGTCTGCCATCTGCTTCGATCCCTGCGCGATCCTTTGCGAGATTCGTTACTAGCGTGATGTTCTTCTGCATCAATTTGTCAATATATTCACCGGATGCCTGTTCTGCGATCATATTTGCATCCATATTTACAAGCTCTACCTTTACATTTCCGGTCGAAGCCTTAGAAGCATCCACCAGATCCACGATCAGCTTCTTTAATCTTGCCGACTGTCTTGCTATTACTTCTATATAAGAAGCCTCAGGTTCTTTTTCGATATCCTCCTTCTGAAGCAGATCGACATAGTTAATAATCGAAGTAAGCGGTGTCTTGATATCATGCGATACATTCGTGATAAGCTCCGTCTTCATCCGTTCACTTTTCATCCGGTCATCTACCGCAAGCTGGACACCTTCATTGATATGATTCAG
Source organism: Clostridium sp. AM54-37XD (assembly GCF_003478225.1). Classification (NCBI taxonomy): domain Bacteria; kingdom Bacillati; phylum Bacillota; class Clostridia; order Eubacteriales; family Clostridiaceae; genus Clostridium; species Clostridium sp. AM54-37XD. Next base: position 71,356 of record NZ_QUEV01000008.1, on the reverse strand, counting down.
ATTCTCGCCATGTTCTTTGAACTTTCCAAACATGAATCTTGTATTTACCTTGTGACCGTACTCGCCCTTTGCAAGCTGGTCTCCACCCATGAAAAGCTCCTGCATCATACAGACAAATCCCATATAGGCAATTGCACAGACAATCTTCAGCAGCATTAATACAATAAATCCAGCTTCATTTATATATACAGCATTAATAACAAGCAATGCCACTATAATTTCAACGATCGTAATTACGATATACAAAAGGATCGCTTTTATTATAAATGGAACCCTGCTGAATACATACCGGAAAAATGCGGTTATCTTTCCCGATTTTCCAAACAACTTACGACCCAGTCTGACAATCCATGATGTATTAAGCAGATTCGACTGTTTGACTCTTGCGATCAGATTGTTGATCAGTAAAAGTCCGACCGTACAGATACAACCCAAACCGATCAGACATACAATAGTCTCAATATCATGTCCTGTAATACTGCTATCAATAAAATAATGAAGCCGGTCTGTACCGCTGTAACTATAATAAGCATATGATAAGGAATAACATATATTCTGTGCAAAGGCAATCAACAGACTTATCAAAACGACTATTCCAGCCAATATAATTTCAACCGGAACCTTTTCTGTTTTTCTTACAACACCGTCTTTACCGGATAATACCATACTTGTGATCATGAATATGATACACAAAACAAAATCAAGTCCAAAGAAGAGCAGGATTCTGTTCTTTCCCGAAGCAGCCTTGCTGATCGCCTGTAGGCTCTTATTCATACGTGAAAAAACGTCAGATGTGCCGTCGATATATAAATTACCGGAAGCATATATCGTAATATCGTCTCCTGCATTATTGCCAACGATTACGGTATATCCATCTTTTATGATCGGATAATACATATCATCCTCCGCATAATACTCGTACTGCTTTGTCGTTCCGTTTGCTGTGATCGCTATCTGATCACCGTTATAGGAAATAGTTACCCCCTCCGGCGTGCTGTATGAACCGGAACTCTCTATTTCCTCCTCCATTGTTGTTGAATCTTCTGATGTTGCAGACTCTTCCGATATTCCTGAATTCTTGGTTTCGGCTTCCGCATCTGTGGTATATTTCTCCAGATCACTCAGATCAATTCCATAATCATCAGACACCTCTGACCTGGAAAGAGCTGCTTCATCCGGCATACGCAGGTTAACATAATTATAATTGTTTCCTTCTTTTTCCACACCGATACTCTGTGCTTCCTTATAGGTATCATATCTCAGAATCTTTCCTGTAGGAATACCGGTCGTCGTACTGACAACTGCTTTCTCTCCTAAAACTCCATATACTAATGCTTTTTCCGGCAGATTATCTGTCTGCGCCAGCATAATGGAATTTGATTCACCCGTTTTTGAAGAATCCCAATCATCACCAACACTCACATACAGATCTGTTTTCGCATATCCATATGTTTTCTCCAAATCCTCTTTATAGGTACGATCATATTTATCAAATGCATTTTCCTTTTCCGACAACAGCATCAGAAAATCACTTGCATCGACAACATTATCATGATTCATATCCTTTTTCTGCAAAGCATCGGGATCGTATTCATAGTCTCCCCATTCATCATCACTGTAACTGATATCCAGAGTATTTCTAATATACTCGGCACCACGATTCACACAGGTAGTCAACATCTCGCTCTGATAATCCGCTTCCAGTTCTGCCCGCAGCTCCGATTCCGATCTGCCCTGAAATATTCCGGCTTCATACATATCAAGCAGTACATAACCCAATATAAATCCAACGCTGCAGGTGATAAAAAATAACGTATAGATCAGTAATTTAAAGGGATTGTTATTTTTTAACTTATTCATGTTTCACATTCTCCATTCCTGTCAGACTGTATAGAGGTTTACTGATATTCCATCTTATAACCTCTGCCCCAGATCACCTTGATATATCTTGGTTCTCCGGGATTGATCTCTATCTTTTCACGCAAATGACGGATATGGACAGCTACCGAACCTTCGGCTCCAAGCGGTGTTTCTTTCCAGACTTCCTTGTAAATATCTCTCGGTGAAAATACCTGTCCCGGATGTTCCATCAGAAGTCTTAAAATATCATATTCTGTCGGTGTCAGACTGACCAGTTCGCCATCGACCGTAACCTGCTTGGAATTATCATTCAACTCAATTCCCCCGATCACAATCGCATCTTTCTTGATCTGTCCGCTTCCAAGCTGCATATATCTTCGAAGCTGCGATTTCACTCTGGCGATCACCTCTACCGGATTAAACGGCTTGGTAATGTAATCATCTGCTCCAACCTCCAGTCCGAGGATCTTATCTGTATCTTCACTCTTTGCGGTCAGAAGGATAACCGGCAGATTCGTCTCCTCGCGGATCTTTAACATCGCTGTGATCCCATCCATCTCCGGCATCATGATATCCATTAACACCAAATGGATGTCATGCTCTTTGATCTGCTCTAACGCTTCTTTTCCGTTGTAAGCTTCATAAATATTGTAGCCGGATGTTTTCAGGTAAATCTTTAAAGCTGATACGATATCTTTCTCATCATCGCAAATTAATATATTATACATTTTTCTCTCCTCGTCTGAAAATATGATTGTTGTCTGCATCTTATCGGGTACGTGTGCGCACCACGCATTCCTTTTTAGGATACAGCAAACCGCTGATATTTTCCATATCTTTCTTTGACGGTATCATTGTAAGGCTTTCTACCATTAAGATACAATTTGGGATATTCTTAAGATTTATTAAGATGTGTCTATAAATAACCGAACGATAGAAGTCTGGAATGATATATCTTCATTTCGAAAATCTATCAAGCAAATTTTTGAATCAAAATGAAAGATACATTACATATTATTCCGTAAGACGCTTCCGCTCGTATCTTCGTGCAGCGGTACATAAAGTTGCAAAAGACGCAACTTAAGTACCGGCCTCAGATAATGCTTACTACATAATAGTAATGATATCTTTCATTTTTCCTTAAAGCATTAACACACAGATAGATTTTCCGCATGAAATATATCATTTCAGACTTCTATCTGTATATTGGTATGGCAATATAATTATTACACATTTGTTTTTACAAATCTAAATATCATTGTTAACCATGTAAAATATTAAAAGTTATAGATGTCAATTCTTGTCTTTGTTTTTTTTAGGTGATACACTTATTAGGCTTATTTAAGATTTTTCAAATGCATAGAATGCATGAAACACATAATGCACTATTAAAGTTTTTATAAAGGAGTTTGATACATATGACAAAGAAAGAGGTTCTGGAAATCCGGCATCAGTTTGCGCAGGCTACCTGTTCGATCGATAAGATCTGTGGCTGCTATGTGGATGGTGACAGACGTAAAATTGCGACAATGAAGGAAGCGTTTCTCTCTCTGCCGGAGGAGGAAGCTTTTAAATATTTTGAGATTTTTAAGAAGAACTTGTCCGGCTCGATCGGAAAGAATCTGATCACGATGCCGTTTCCCACAGATTCGGAATTCGACGGCGGTACGCAGGAATTTCTGTTAAAGCTGCGCAACAGCAAATTAGAGGATGATGAACTGATTGACCAGTTCTATGATAAGGTAATCGAGAATTATGACTATACCGGAAACTATCTGATCCTGCTGATCCATGATACATATGACGTACCCGGAAAGACCACAGACGGACTGACAATGGATGATGCCTCGGATGAGATCTACGAATACATCATGTGCTGTATCTGCCATGTTAATCTGTCAAAGGCAGGACTTAGTTATTTTGATTCGGAGAACACCTTCCACAACCGTATCCGCGACTGGATCGTGGATGTTCCCGATATCGGTTTCCTGTTCCCTGCATTTATCGACCGGACAGCCGATATCCATAATGTCCTCTACTATACGAAGAAGCCGGAGGAAATCCATGAGGAATTTATCCGCTATATTCTCGGAACGGGAATGCCTGTAACTGCCGGTAATCAGAAAGAGGCGTTCCAGACGATCATCACCGATACACTCGGAATGGACTGTGATTATGAAGTGATACGAAATATCCATGAGAATCTGAATGAAATGATCGAGGAACAAAAGGATAGTCCGGAACCACTGACCTTATCCAGGAATTCATTAAAGAATCTTCTGGAAACCTCGGGAGTATCCGAAGAAAAACTGCAGACCTTTGATGCAAACTTTGATCGCGCCGCTGCTGCTTCCGTGAACCAGCGTCCGGTTGCCGAAGGTTCCGAGGAGACTCTTCCTGCACCGGCTCCGGGAAAAGTACAGCTCTATGCAAATAATATCGCCAGTACAAAATCATTTGAGGTAAAGACTCCGGAGGTTGTGATCAAGGTCAATCCTGACCGCGCCGATCTCGTAGAGACCCGTGAGATCGATGGACGGAAATGTATCGTAATCGAGATCACAGATGAAGTATCTGTAAACGGAATTCCTGTAAAATATTAAAAAATGCCCCACTAATCATACAAATGCCTGTAAGCAGATATCTTCCTATGATCAGTGGGGTATATTTTTTTTACACCTGTATCTCCACATGACTGCCGCCCTGATGATCCTTAGTAACCAGGATCTGGCGGTCGATACGATGCTTCAGCTCTTCCACATGAGATATGATACCAACCAGATGATCGGACTCGGACAACTCAGCCAGTACATTTAATGCCTGCTCCAGAATATCAGAATCCAGAGAGCCAAAGCCTTCATCGATAAATAATGTATCAATTCTTACACCTGCCGCATTTGCAGATACAATATCGGCAAGTCCAAGTGCCATAGACAGAGATGCTACAAATGCTTCCCCGCCGGACAGTGTTTTGACATCTCTTTCTTTTCCTGTCCGATGATCCAGCACGAACAGATCAAGACCTCTGTTTCCTGCAGTCTTCTGTCCGCGTTTCAGCTCAAACTGGTTGCATACAATCTGGCACAGTCTGTGATTCGCACTGTCTATAATGCGGTCAAAATAGACCTCCTGTATATAGGTTTCCAGCTTATAATTACCAAGTGCAGCCTGTGAAAGATCCTGAAGCTTACTGTATCTCTTATAGATATTCAGATACGCTCCATAATCCTTCTTTAATTTGCTGTATGCTGCCTTATTCTTAACTAATCGTTCCGCGATCGCATCATGCCTGATGGCAACACTGTTTTTCTTCCGGATCGAGCGTTCTATCTGCCCGGATATCTGTTCAAGCAGAACCGTTGATGCCGTACAGAAATGTGTATAACATTCTCCGTAGCTGCCTGCCTGCTTTTCCAGTTCCTGTTCATCTGCAAAATCATTTTCTTGATTGCTGTCAGGAGCTTCTGTATCACACTTTCGTCATTTACAGATGTGTTCATTTCTCCGCTGTCCGTTTCAAGTGCAGAAAGAACATCTTTCTCCAACTGCCATTCCTGTCTGTATTGCATATTCTGATCTTCTGCATCACGTTTCAGATTTGTTTCCAGTGCAGAGAGTTCCTTTGCAAGTTTATTATAAGTATCTCTTGCCTCTGTCTTCTTCCGGTTCACCTCGGCAATCTCATTTCTCACCTGTTGCAGTTGCTTCAGGATATCCGACTCATCCCCCCGGATCTCCTGTCGCATCTGTGCCGCGGCTGCCTGCTTTGCCGTGTAACTCCGGTCTGCCTCCTGATATTCCTCTGTTACCCGCACTTCCGTTTCTTCCAGTTCTTTTATCTGCAAACGAAGCTCGCCAAGCTGCCTTTTATGTTCCTGATAACTTCTGTGCTCTTTCTCAAGTGTCCGCAGTCTGGCTTCTGTTTCCTCTGTCCTTTTCTCCCAGATTACATGCAGTTTTCTGACCTCATCTATCAGAACATCAGCCTGTACTGTCTGATCCGGTATGGTAAAGGCTGCCATCTCCATAACCGCTGCTGTTGTCTGATTCCGTTTTTCTTCCAGACGACCATTCAGGCTTCCAAGCTCATTTTCTTTTCGCCTGAATGAAGCATCCGCCTGATCAAAAGCAGCCCGGAGCTTCTTTACCATTTCTTCTGTTACAACAGCTCCGTCACAATGTGCCTTTTCCGGATGTGTCTTACTTCCACAGACCGGACACGGTGTTCCCTCCTGTAGGTTCGCTGCCAGTTCTCCACAGATCTGATCATTCCGATTTCTGATAGCTTCCTCGTAATTCGCATTTGCCTGATTCCGCTTCTCAAATGCACTCCGATTATCAACCACCATCTGCTGTTTCTTAATTTCCAGATGATCAATCTCCAGACATTCTTTTTCAAGCTCCTGTAACCGCTGCATACGTTCTGCAATCTGTTTCTTTTCTGTCTGAACCTTCTCAAGCTTCACCTGTGAAGTGTCACCCGGATTCACGATCTGTTCCAGCTCCTCGGTCTGCTTCTGAAGTTTCTTCTTTGTTTCAAGAATATCCTGTCTTTTCTTTCCTGCCTGATGGTATACCTGCTCTACAAGCAGCAGTTCTTTCTCCATCTCATTTAGCCGCACAAAAGAATCTGCCTGTTTCTGAAGCTCCGCCTGTCTCAGCATAAGCGGTTCTATAGACCGTGCTCCATACTATGATTCTGTGCTTCTGCACTGACAAATTCCTGCTTCACCTGTCTGTATGCATCAAGATGTGCCACATAGCCATCATAGGTCTGACCAATGATCCTCTTATTTTTCTCGATTGCTGTATACCAGTTGTCATATTGGTTATTGGTCTGTGTATAACTCTCGATCTGATGATGCAGATCACCCGCCTGCTTTTCTTCGATCTGATTCAGGCTGTGCAGCTCTTCCAGAATATCATCAAATGCCAGATGACGGTTTTCCAGATGCTCCGGCAGATCCTGAAGTCCTGTTTTATAAAGCTCCGTTTCATCCGGCAGCTCTACTCCCTCTATCGTACGATCTACCTTTGCAACAAGCTCTGTATAGACCCCCTCTGCCTCTTTACAGTCCTGTGCGATCCTGTTCTGGATATATTCATAAATCTTCGTATCAAATATCGTCTTAAAGATATCGCTTCGGGTCTTCGTATCCGCAACTAACAGCTTCTTAAAATCTCCCTGTGCGATCATCGCAACCTGTCGGAACTGATCGGCCGTAAGTCCCAACACCTCTCTTACCCTGCCGATCACCCCTGCTGTCCGCTTACCATCAATATCTGCCGCTTTCAGCTCTGTCTCCTGTCCATCCTCCATCCAGCGCACTTCTGCCTGCTTCATGGATTTGTATCCCGGTCTCTCATACGCTGGACTTCGCCAGACCTTATATTCATGACCGCCGCTTTCAAATAACAGCTCTACATAGGTAAGCTGCTTTGGATCTGCAAAATCACTTCGGAGCATTTCACCGTTTCGTCCGGTGTTATTCTTCCCGCTTCCTGCGCTGGTCTCTCCGTAAAGGGCATACATGATTCCGTCAAATATCGTTGTCTTTCCCGATCCGGTATCTCCCGAGATCAGAAAAAGCCCCTGTTTCCCAAATTTTCGAAAGTCAATCTCCGTTTTTTCTATATACGTTCCAAACGCTTCCATTGTAAGTACCAGTGGCCGCATCATCTTCACCCCTGTCTCTGTTCATAATAATCCCGGATCAACTGTCTGATATAAACTGCATTTTCATCGGACAGCTCCCGTTTCATCTTTCTGTTATAGAAATCCGCAAATGCCTCATCAGGTGCAAGATTCTTCACGTCCTCAAGTGTCCGTTCCTGTTCCGGTCTGCTGCCATCTGCCATCTGGAATTCTACTGACATCAGGTTCTTATACACGGTCCGAAGTCTCGCCTGAACATCAATAATCGTTTCCTTATCCGTTAGCACAATTCTCGCATAATCTTCATTTGCTTCCCGGCTCATGGCTTCATCAAGTGTACCCGTAAAATTGTACCACGCATGAAGCTGGTGCAGGGGCAGTTCACGGATCGAAAGCTTTCCTTTTTCTCCAAGCTCTACCACTGTGACAGATTTCTGATCGTCGGCTTCCGACATAGAATAGATAACCGGTGTGCCACAGTACCGAATCTCCGGCTTTCCGATCTGCTGTGGAGAATGGAGATGTCCAAGTGCCACATAATCAAATATGTCAAATACTGTACGGTCAATATTATCCAGTCCACCAATCGATATTGTCTCCGAATCCGACCGCCGGTTCACTCCACTATTTGTTACGTTCTGATGGGCGATCAGTACATTCCTTTTCCCCGGATCAACTTGCATGGCTGCAACTGCCTGCTGCATGGCTTCTGTATATGTTAAGGCTGCTGACTCTTTCTCCGGTTCTTCTGTTAAATCCGATAATGTATTTTTTACGTTTGAAGGCTTTACAAACGGCATCAGATAAAAATTCACATCTCCCCATTTATCCTGCAACGTCACCTTCATGGCTTCTCCACCATAGGTTCCTTTCATATATATATTCTGCTTTTTCATGATACTGCTGGCAAAATCCAGACGTTCTGCCGAATCATGATTGCCACTGATAATGAGGATGATCGTTCCGCTGTCTGCAAGTTCAGTCAGGAATTCATCAAATTCTGTTACTGCTTTTGCGGATGGAACTGCTTTGTCATAGATATCTCCTGCGATCATCACAGCATCCGGCTGTTCTTCTCTTACATATGCAAGAATCTGGTCAAACACATAACGCTGATCTTCCCACATCTCATATCCATTTACGATCTTGCCAATGTGCAGATCCGACAAATGAAACAGCTTCATCGTTGTTATCTCCTTTCCCATACATGTTTTCCATGTTCCCCGGACGAAAGTTTCTATCCTTAGTAACTTATTACGCAAATCGCTCTCGCTCTGTTTTCATGCAGCGGTTCTAAGCTCCCACTTCGTGGATTGCTAAGTACCGGCATTCAAACAGGTTTGTTCCATAAGTTCTAAGGATAGAAACTTTCTGTCTCTGAAATGAATACCTGTTTTTCAAGTATATTCAGTTTATCATTATGAATTAACGAGGTCAACTTTCTTCGAACTTTCGAAATCGCTTCACACATGCGCATTCCGGACTATCGTCCTTCATGCTTATGTGTCACCCTCCCTCTACCTGTAAAAATAATACGATTTCTCCGTTCTTCGAACTTTCGAAATCGCTTCACACATGCACATTCCGGACTATCGTCCTTCATGCTTATGTGTGTTTATCCGTCAAATAAATAAGCAGCGTTGTCTGTACACAGACACGCTGCTTATTTGCTTGACGGATTTATTTTTACATCTTGAACATTTTCTTTTTCTTGAGGATTAGCGCTATGATAATGCAGATCAGAACTATGATTCCGCATACAATATAGAAACCATATGGAGTCTTCGCAAGAGGCATCCACTTACCTGATACGTTCATTCCATAGATACCGGATATAATCGTCGGGATTGCCATTACGATGGTGATAGCCGCTAAGAACTTCATGATATTGTTCAGGCGGTTATTAATAATCGTCGTCATCAGTTCTCTTGTACCGCTTATGATATCTCGATAGATTCCGGTCATCTCGATAGCCTGTTTGTTCTCGACCATAACATCATCCAGAAGCTCCTGATCCTCCGGGTACTGCTTGATGCTGCTGTATCTTGCAAGCTTATCTAACACAACTCCGTTTGCACGAAGTGAAGTTGCAAAGTATACAAGGTTGGATTCCAGTTCGTGAAGATCAATCAGATCCGCATCCTCTGTCTCATCCTGGATCCGCTGTTCGATCAGGTTTCTTCTACGATCCATAACTCGCAGATAATACTGATAAGTCATGCAGTTTCTATATAAGATCTGGTACATGAAACGCATCCGTTTCTTTGTACTGAATTCCTTTACCTTTGACTCAATAAATGCATCCAGAACAGGTGTATCCTCCGCGCATACCGTGATCAGAATGTCCTTTACGAGGATAATACCCAAAGGAATAGTTGTATATGCTTCGCGTTCATTTCTCATCTCGATCGACGGAATATCGACAAGGATCAGTGTATAACCATCTTCGACCTCCACACGGGAGCTCTCCTCATCATCCAATGCAGCTCTGACATCTGCCAGATCAATCTCAAAATCTTCTGCAATCAGTTTGGTCTCATCTACTGTAGGTTTCGTCATACAAACCCACATATTGTCTTCATATTCTGTTATCTCTGACAAAACCTTATGATCTGTTCTATAGAACTTTATCATGCCAAACTACCCACTTTCATATATGGTTTCTTCCATATGAGGATTTCTAACCGAATTTATATTAACACAAAAGCCCACCATGTTCAATCTCAAACCTTATTTTTTACATTCTGTCTGCCGCAGCAAATAGAAAACTGCTCCAAAAGAAACGGTTGTTTTTCCTTTCTGAGATGTATATAATGGTGGCATTGAGATTTTATGAAATGAGGTTTTTCTATGGATGCCTATACAGCTTCGCGCAGGTATACGATGAGCTGATGGATAACATTCCTTATGACGAATGGATATCTTATATCACCAGCCTGCTCCATGAATACAATATCACCGAAGGTCTGGTTGCCGAGCTTGGTTGCGGAACGGGAACGATCACGGAAGGACTTGCAGCCGCAGGCTATGATATGATCGGAATTGATGTGTCTTCCGATATGTTGGAGATTGCAAATGAAAAAAAGATTGCGAATGGTTTCTCATCCATTATGTATCTCCAACAGGATATGTGTTCCTTTGAATTATATGGAACAGTAAATGCCATTGTATGCGTCTGTGACAGCATCAACTATCTGTCAAATACAGATCAGATCACTACCGTTTTTTCTCTTGCAAATAATTATCTGGAAGCAGATGGCATCTTTATCTGTGACTTTAAAACCAAACACTATTTCCGGGATGTCGTTGCAGATTCAGTGATTGCTGAGGACCGGGATGATGTCAGCTTCATCTGGGATAATTATTACGATGAGGAACAGAATGTCAACGAGCTTGCACTCAGCCTGTTTCTGAAAGAGGAGGACGACCTGTACCGAAAAACGCAGGAATTCCATTACCAGATCGGACTGACCTGTGAGGACATGATTCGTTGTGTAGAACAGGCAGGTATGGAACTTCTTGCCATGTATGATGCATTTACGCACACGCCAGCAACCGATGACAGTGAACGTGTCTATGTGATAGCCAGAGAAAAACATCACGAAGGCAAATTATATATCTGATCTCCTGCCGTAGTGATTTTAGTCATCAATTTATTATTAAGCACTACTTTTATAGATACAAGTATTATTTTGTAATTAATCAGCACTTTATAAATGCAGGTATTATTTTTAAAAAGGCACCTTAAAAGTGCAATATTTTACATTATATATAGAAAGAACGAGGAATAACATATGAGTGATTATATTATCAGAGGTATGGCGGCAGATGGACAGGTTCGTTTCTTTGCCGGCACCACAAAGAAAATCGTTGAAACAGCAAGAAGTATTCACAATACCAGTCCGGTTGCTACTGCTGCCCTCGGTCGTCTGCTAACCGCAGGTGCATTGATGGGGGCTGCATGTAAGAATGACTCCGATCTGCTAACGCTCCAGATCCAGTGCAGTGGTCCGATCGGCGGACTGACAGTGACTGCTGATGCGCACTGCAATGTCAAAGGCTATGTCAACAATCCGGAGGTTATCCTGCATGCAAATGAAAAGGGAAAACTGGATGTCGCTAAAGCTCTTGATATGGGCGTGCTCTCCGTGATCAAGGATATCGGTTTAAAAGAGCCTTATATCGGTCAGACCCAGCTTGTTTCAGGTGAGATTGCAGAAGACCTGACGTATTATTTTGCAACCTCAGAACAGATTCCAACTTCTGTAGCTTTAGGTGTTCTGATGGAGAAGAACAACACAGTAAAACAAGCCGGTGGCTTTATCATTCAGCTTATGCCATTTGCATCCGAGGAACTGATCTCTGATCTGGAAAAACGTCTGGGTGAATTCACATCCATTACCGCTCTCCTCGACCAGGGTATGGAACCGCTTGATATCGTGAAGCAGATCTTTGAAGGCTATAATGTAGAAGTTACCGATACCATTCCTACGAAGTGGCACTGCAACTGCAGCAAGGAACGTTTCTCGCAGGCTGTTATCAGTCTTGGCAAAAAGGAGATCGCAAATCTGCTCGCAGACAATAAGCCGATCGAGGTAAACTGCCAGTTCTGCAACTCGTCTTACACCTTCTCACCGGAAGAACTGGAAAATATGTTACTTGGCAAATAAAACAGAAAACGCTGATCTGTTCCTATGTGAATACTACCAAAAAGTTTATTGGCAATGTGAACAGATCAGCGTTTTCTATATTCTTTGAATTGTCTCTATTATTTATCACTTCTTATTATGGTAACGAGTGATGTCAGCAGCAAGAACATCGGATAAAAAAGCTTCGGCATGATCTGAAAAGCAGAAATGGAATCACCCAGTTCTCCTACCGCGGCAATTGCAACTAACATCTGCGCACCATATGGGATTACCCCTTGAAAGATACAGGAAAAGGTATCAAGCAAAGAGGCAGTCTTCTTCGGAGAGATTCCATATTCCTGTGCCATTTCTCCAGCAATCGGATTTGCCATAACGATCGCTACCGTATTGTTTGCAGTTGCAATATCCATTGTTCCGACTAACAACCCCATTCCGAGCTGTCCGCCTTTCTTTCCACGAAAGATCCTGTGTATCCAACTGAGAAGTGCATCGAAACCACCATATTCCCGGATCAGTGCACATAACGCCGCTACTAATATTGCTACCATACAGGTTTCAAACATTCCGGAAACACCGGAGCCCATATTTGTCAGAAGATCAACAGGTGCAGTATGTCCCCATATCAGCATAATAAATGCTCCGGATACAATTCCCATAAGTAATACGATAAATACATTCAGCCCTATAATTCCACCGATCAACACCAGAACATACGGTATGATCTGCACCAGATTATAAGTCTGGCTGACCTGACCCTGTATGTCGGTCTGAAATGAAAGTACAAGAATTAATATCAGCGTTATAACCGCTGCCGGAAACGCAATCCAGAAATTCTCCCGGAATTTGTCTTTCATCTCACATCCCTGTCCATTACATGCCGCAATCGTCGTATCTGAGATAAAAGAAAGATTATCCCCAAACATTGCTCCACCCATAACCGATGCAACACAAAATGCCATATCAAAGCCAGATGCCCTCGACACTGCTACAGCAATCGGCGTTAACAATGTGATCGTTCCAACCGAAGTTCCCATAGCAACTGATACAAAGCAGGCAACAACAAACAAAACCGCTACTGAAAATCTTGCCGGAATCAGTGTCAGCATAAAATATGCTACACTCTCTGCGCTGCTTCTTCCGACTACCCCGACAAACGAACCCGCTGCCAGGAAAATCAACAGCATCGTTATAATATTCTTATCCCCAACTCCCTGTGCCATAATCTCAAGCTTCTTATCAAATACCAATTCCCGGTTCTGGATACATGCGACCAGGATAGCTGCAAGAAATGCCACGATGATAGGCACATTATAAAAGCCCATCGGAATTTTCATCACATATTCAAATATAATCCCAAGTCCCAGATACAATAACAGAAATACACCGATCGGCAACAGTGCGATCGCTCTGCCCTTTTTCTCATTCATTTTAATACCTCTCCAAATCACTTATTTAGCAGGAACCGTTCCCGCCTGTCATACTTTCTAATAATAACATATTTTTGTACAGTTCGGCGCATTTTACCGAATATTTTGGTGTAATTTTCGGCTATCATTTCCATTGAAATGCTTTTTTTCGTATGCTAGAATGGTAAACGTTGTATTGTAAGTAATTTTAATATCATAAAGAAAGAGTGAAAAAAATGAAGATTACCAGAGATGATATCAGAAATGTTGCGATTATTGCCCATGTTGACCATGGTAAAACAACATTGGTGGATGAACTTTTGAAACAGAGTGGTGTATTCCGTGATAATCAGGAAGTTACCGAGCGTGTCATGGACTCAAATGATATTGAACGTGAACGAGGTATCACGATTCTTTCCAAAAACACTGCCGTCCGTTATGGTAAGACAAAGATCAACATTATCGACACTCCGGGACATGCTGATTTCGGCGGTGAAGTAGAACGTGTCCTGAAGATGGTAAATGGTGTTATTCTTGTTGTTGATGCTTTCGAAGGTGCCATGCCACAGACCAAATTCGTTCTGAAGAAAGCATTGGAGCTGAACCTCAGTGTTATTGTATGTGTAAATAAATGTGACCGTCCTGAAGCTCGTCCTAAAGAGGTTGTAGATGAAGTTCTTGAGCTTCTGATCGAATTGGATGCAAATGACGATCAGCTTGACTGCCCATTTGTATTTGCATCAGCAAAGACAGGTGTTGCTTCTCTTGATCCAGATGAACCGGGTACAGATATGAAGCCACTGTTTGATACCATCGTTGATTATATTCCTGCTCCTACCGGTGATCCGGATGCAGGTACACAGGTTCTGATCAGCACGATCGACTACAATGAATATGTAGGCCGTATCGGTGTTGGCAAGGTTGACAACGGTAAGGTCGTTGTAAATGAGCCTGTTGTTATTGTTAATGAACACGACCCTGACAGAATGTTAAAGGTTAAGATCGGTAAGCTCTATGTTTACGAGGGTCTGAATAAAGTAGAAGTAAATGAAGCAGACATCGGATCGATCGTAGCCATCTCCGGTATTGCAGATGTTAATATCGGTGATACGATCTGTTCTCCTGAAAATCCGGAACCAATCCCATTCCAGAAAATTTCAGAGCCAACTATTTCCATGACATTCATGGTAAATGATTCTCCTTTCGCCGGTAAGGAAGGAAAGTTTGTAACCTCCAGACATTTACGTGACAGATTGTTCCGTGAATTAAATACAGATGTCAGTCTCCGTGTAGAAGAAACAGAAACAACAGAAGCTTTTAAGGTATCCGGTCGTGGCGAACTTCACTTATCCGTCCTGATCGAGAACATGAGACGTGAAGGATATGAATTTGCAGTCAGCAAAGCCGAAGTTATCTATAAGACAGACGAACGCGGTAAGAAGCTTGAACCATTTGAGATTGCATATATCGATGTTCCGGATGAATTTACCGGAACAGTTATTAATATGTTAAATTCCAGAAAGGGTGAGCTTCAGGGTATGGCTCCTACCGGAAACGGTACAACCAGACTGGAGTTCCTTGTACCTTCCCGTGGACTGATCGGTTTCCGTGGTGACTTCATGACTGCTACAAAGGGAAATGGTGTTATCAATACGATCTTTGATGAATATCTCCCATATAAGGGTGATATGAACTATCGTTCACAGGGTTCTCTGATCGCATACGAGACCGGTACTTCTATCACTTATGGTCTGTTCAATGCACAGGAAAGAGGTACACTGTTCATCGGACCAGGTGAACCTGTATATGCCGGAATGGTTATCGGTGAAAATGGACGTACCGATGATATCGAAGTAAATGTCTGCAAGAAGAAACAGTTGACCAACACTCGTTCTTCCGGTGCTGATGATGCATTAAAGCTGACACCTCCTAAGGTACTCAGTCTGGAGCAGGCACTTGACTTCATCGATACAGATGAGCTTCTTGAGATCACTCCTAAGAGCTTCCGTATCCGTAAGAAGATCCTTGATCCTACACTTCGTTTCCGTGCTAAGAGAGATGCCGGAAATAAATAAGCATTTATGTTATAATAATAAATATTACAGTAAGACCGCAGGCAGCCTGATCGCTACCTGCGGTCTTTATTTGTAGGATAACAAGAAAAGCCCTGTATTTTCATACAGAGCTTTTCTTATCAGATTTATTAATCCTCCCATGGGCGGATTCTGTATTTTGCACCGATTGAATCACAGATTCTCCGGCATTCTTCCTCTTCCTCTTTTGTAATCGTGGTATCTACAGTCGTCATAACTACATTTGGTACATACTTTGTAGAACTTCTTGCAAAGCCAAGCATCGCATCAAAGGATTTATCTCCAAACTTACTTCTGACCAGTTCATGATACCGATCTGCATTCGGCGTATTCAAGCTGATCGATACCGTATCGATCAGGCCTTCCATCTCCGGTGTGATATCTCTGCCATTCACAAGATTTCCCAACCCATTCGTATTCAAACGCATCGGCATATGATAAGTCTCCTTTACAAATGCCGCAACCTTCTTCAACACCTCAAAGGCTTCCGTCGGTTCTCCGAATCCACAGAACACAACCTCATTAAACCGGCTCATATCGAATTTTGCAAATTCAGCAATCACTTCTTCTGCTGATGGTTCCCTCTCTAACCACAGACTCTTTGATTCACCAACATGATCCATGTTCTGTCTGAGACAGAATGTACATGCACATGGGCATTTATTTGTCAGATTTACATACAGATTATTATGAACTTTATATAATATCTCCATACTATTCGCCTCCTGTTATCTGGCAAGCTTGTACAGACATTCCTCAAAACACACTCCATCGGTCAATGGAAGCTCCATCTCAACGGAACGTTTGATACATTCTTTAATAAATACACTTGCCTTCTTAACTGATTCTGTAAAATCTACATTATTTACGGCATCCGCCGCAAGAATCGCCGAAAAGACATCTCCGGTACCGGAGCGCGACTCTCCGATCTTCTTTGTCTTCACAACGGTTACTTTTTCATTTTCATAGCAGAAGTTAGCAAGGAAGCTTCCCCGCCTGATTCCTGTTATCACAACTTTTGCCTGTCTGCTCTCTGACTGTGCTACCAGCTTCTCCGCCATAACTTTCAATTCATCCATATGCCAGTCATCCTTATATGGTGTATCCGTCAGAACACATGCCTCTGTGGTATTTGGAGTAAGGATATCAGCAAACCGCACCAGCTTTTTCATCTGCTGGCACAGTTCGTCTGTATAGGTCGGATATGGTTTGCCATAGTCGCCCATTACCGGATCCACGATCACCTTTGTCTCCGGTCTTTTAAAATCCGTAAGAAACCGTTCCACTATACTGATCTGCTCACTGGAACCCAGAAATCCGGTACAGACACCGGAAAACTGCAGATCCAGCTTCTTCCATTCATCGATATACCTCTGCATATGATCTGTAAAATCTTCATAATAGAAGCTTTCAAACCCCGTATGATTGGAAAATATCGATGTCGGAACCGGACAGCACTGAACCTTCATTACAGAAATGATCGGCATTGCTACTGCTATGGAGCAGCGTCCAAATCCTGAGTAATCATTTATAACTGCTATCTTTTTCTGGTTATTATGCGAGCCCTGCATATCTTATGCACCTTTCTAACATAAAATCTTGGGTGTATATCAAAATAATCTTCTATCCGGTCATCTTATACATAAATACCTGATTTCCTCTGTTACTGTCTTACCTTGATATGAACCTCACGGAGCTGCTGCTCTGTAACCTCACCAGGAGCGCCACACATCAGATCCTGTGCATTTCCGTTCATAGGGAACGGAATGATCTCACGAATATTTTCTTCATTACGAAGGAGCATGATCATACGATCAACACCAGGAGCCATACCTGCATGTGGTGGTGCGCCAAACTGGAATGCATTGTAAAGTGCTCCAAACTTTGTCTTCAGATCTTCTTCTGTGTATCCTGCGATTTCAAATGCTTTTACCATAATCTGCATGTCGTGATTTCTGACAGCACCGGATGAAAGCTCGATACCATTGCATACGATATCATACTGGTATGCGAGAACATCTAACGGATTCTTCTCATTTAGAGCTTCCAGACCACCCTGTGGCATGGAGAACGGATTATGTGTAAAGATGATCTTCTTTGTTTCCTTATCGTACTCGTACATAGGGAAATCGTTAATATAGCAGAATCTGTATGCATTCTTCTCGATCATATCAAGTCTTGCACCGATCTCATTACGAAGCTGTCCAGCAAAGGAAGCTGCCAGTTCTTCTACATCGGCAATGAAGAAGATAGTATCTCCTGCTTTCAGATTTGCAAGCTCTGCGATCTCGCTCTTCATATCATCCGGAATGAACTTATCGATTGGTCCCTTGTATGTCATATCGTCCAGAACTTCCAGATATCCAAGACCACCCATACCGATAGACTGAGCATACTTTAAGAGCTTCTCATGCTGTCCCTTTGACAGTTTCTTCGGTACATTGATCGCACGTACAGTCTTGCCGTGGAATGGCTTAAATGTACATCTCTGGAAGAAATCTGTCAGATCGATGATACGAAGCGGGTTACGAAGATCCGGCTTATCCGTACCGAATTCTAACATTGCCTGCTTATAGCTGATGATCGGATAAGGAGCCTGTGTTACAACAGAGCCTTCCGGTGCAAATTTCTCAAATGTTGCTGAGAGGACTTCCTCTCCTACTTTAAATACATCTTCTTGTGTTGCAAAGCTCATCTCAAAATCGAGCTGATAGAACTCACCCGGTGAACGGTCTGCTCTTGCATCCTCGTCACGGAAGCATGGTGCGATCTGGAAGTATTTGTCAAATCCTGCAACCATCAGAAGCTGCTTGTACTGCTGTGGAGCCTGTGGCAGAGCATAGAACTTGCCTTTAAATTTTCTGGATGGAACAATATAGTCTCTTGCACCTTCCGGTGATGAAGCACACAGAATCGGTGTCTGGATCTCTAAGAATCCCATCTCTGTCATCTTCTGACGAAGGAAGCTGATCACCTGTGAACGGAAGATCATATTATCCTTTACTTTTTTATTTCTAAGATCCAGATATCTGTATTTGAGTCGGACATCTTCCCTTGTCTCCTTGGATGTCATGATCTCAAACGGAACCTGCTTGTATACTCTTCCAAGCACTTCTACGGAATGTGCCTCCAGTTCGATCGTTCCTGTCGGGATCTTTGGATTGTATGTCTCCTCATCTCTGTGCTCGATCACACCTGAGATGGATACACAATCCTCTTTTGTAAGTCCATCTAATAATGAAGTGTCTCTCATAACTACCTGAAGAACACCATACATATCTCTCAGGTCGATGAAGGATACACCACCATGGTCACGGATGTTCTCGATCCATCCTGCCACCTTCAGCTCTGCGCCAACGTCGCCTTCGCTGATCTCATTTAAGGTTCTGTTACGATAAATGTTTGAAATGGTCATTGTCTGCATTATCTCCTTTAACTGATTTTTATATTTCACAGGTTGCATAAAAAAAGAACTATGCCTGCCCTGCATCCAGGACGAACATAATTCATATCCGCGGTACCACCTGATTTACTGTCTCTTATCTGACAGTCCCTTTCCTTGTTTCACGCACAATTGCGGCGCACCTACTACTGTGAGATCCATTTCGCAGAACAACCATCTCGCATTTTCCGGTCATCTTTGCAAATGTCTTCTTCACGGGTTCAGCTTGCAGCTGTTAGAGTGTTATTCACGCTTATTCATTCTGCCGGATTCTCACCACCGCCGGCTCTCTGGGAGCGATAAAAAGCGCTACTTCTCTCCGTCTTCGCCTTTTCAATGTGTCAATTATATAGCAGGGAAAATGGCTTGTCAACGGACTTTTCTTAAAAATACACCCCCATTCATAAAAAAATACTTGCCACATAAAAACAATTATGCTAGTATTGCTTTAAACCGTT
This sequence comes from Clostridium sp. AM54-37XD, assembly GCF_003478225.1. Taxonomy (NCBI): domain Bacteria; kingdom Bacillati; phylum Bacillota; class Clostridia; order Eubacteriales; family Clostridiaceae; genus Clostridium; species Clostridium sp. AM54-37XD. Next base: position 51,792 of record NZ_QUEV01000008.1, on the reverse strand, counting down.
GAAGGAGAGTAAGTACATGATGTGACAAACATCCCAGAGAGCTGCCGCCGGTGGAAGGCAGTATGTTTTCCATGATGGAATGGACTCCCGAGGGCAAGCTGAACGATGTGGTACGATTCCTGTATATGCATTCTGTATGTAAGCCGGAGATGATACTCCGTTAAGAACGAGATATCTGTAATGTATGTATTTGCAGACAATGAGCGGGCGTATCTGATACGTCAAGCCGGGTGGCACCGCAGGAAACAGTTTCTAATGAACAATCTCCTGTCCCAGCATTTTTATACTGGGGCAGTTTTTTTATGTCTTAATATCTATCACAAATCCATGCAAAATTCTTTGCCCACAAGGATGATGATTTTGCAAAATGCATGACATTATAAAATTCCCCGGAACATATTTATATATCCCATCAAAGATAACCGGGATAACTTAAACTATTTATACAAATGAATCAAGCATTGGAGGGTTATGATTATGAAAAAAGATGCAAACATTCCTTACAAAATCTATTTAAGTGAAAACGAGATCCCAAAAGAGTGGTATAACGTACGTGCCGATATGAAGAACAAGCCGGCACCTCTGTTAAATCCGGGAACACTTCAGCCAATGACAGCCGATGATCTTCGTCCTGTATTCTGTGACGAACTGATCGCGCAGGAGCTGGATGACACCACTCCATACATCCCGATTCCACAGGAAATTCAGGACTTCTATAAAATGTACCGTCCTGCTCCACTGGTTCGTGCATACTGTCTGGAAGAAAAGCTGCAGACACCAGCTAAGATCTACTACAAATTTGAAGGAAACAACACAAGCGGCAGCCACAAATTAAACTCCGCTATCGCTCAGGCTTATTATGCTAAGCAGCAGGGTTTAAAGGGTGTTACAACCGAGACCGGTGCCGGTCAGTGGGGAACCGCCCTCTCTATGGCATGCTCCTACTTTGGTCTGGACTGTCAGGTATATATGGTTAAGGTTTCCTATGAACAGAAGCCATTCCGTCGTGAAGTTATGCGTACCTACGGTGCAACCGTAACTCCATCTCCTAGTACCACAACAGAGGTTGGCCGTAAGATCCTTGCTGAGCATCCTGGAACAACCGGAAGCCTTGGCTGTGCCATCTCAGAAGCTGTTGAAGCAGAGTCCAAGCAGGAAGGCTATCGTTATGTACTCGGAAGTGTACTGAATCAGGTATTACTTCACCAGACTGTCATCGGTCTTGAAACAAAAGCAGCACTTGACAAATATAACATCACACCGGATATCATCATCGGATGTGCCGGCGGCGGTTCAAACCTCGGTGGTCTGATCTCCCCATTTGCAGGCGAGGTTCTCCGTGGCGAGAAGGACTACCAGATCATCGCTGTAGAACCGGCATCCTGCCCAAGTCTGACAAGGGGTGTCTATGCCTATGATTTCTGTGATACCGGCAAGGTATGTCCACTGGCAAAGATGTACACCCTCGGAAGCGGATTCATTCCTTCACCAAACCATGCAGGCGGACTTCGTTATCACGGTATGAGCCCTGTTGTATCCCAGCTCTATCATGATGGCATCATCGAAGCCAGAAGTGCTGAACAGACAGCAGTATTTGAAGCAGCAACCCAATTTGCAAGAGTGGAAGGTATTCTTCCTGCTCCTGAAAGCAGCCACGCGATCCGTGTTGCTATCGACGAGGCACTGAAATGTAAAGAAACCGGGGAAGAAAAGACGATCGTCTTTGGTCTGACCGGAACCGGATATTTCGATATGGTTGCTTATGGCAAATATAACGATGGTGAGATGAGCGATTATATTCCTACCGACGACGATCTGAAGGCAGGTTTTGACGGAATCCCTCATTTTCCCGGAAATGAGTTCTAAACTTCCCCTATAAAAAAGGAAGCTGGCAATACATATTATTGTCAGCTTCCTTTTTCTAGTATCAACTTATAGGATATACTTCATGCTAATATCTTTTTCTCATTTTTATTCTGTTTTCTTCATTACCGCAACAGCTTCCGGACTTCGGTGTTGTAGGTATCCGGATCGTTGGCTTTGCGGATCTTTTTTAATATCTTCTGCTGGTCGGGAGCTTCAAAAAGACATTCCATAAACGACCACAACTCTTTCATCTTAAACATGACATTTCTCGCCCCAAGCCCTGCTTCCATATAACCGGCAAACAGTTCATCGTGGAATGCCAGAAGGATTCCTGCGTTATAGCAGCACCTCTGTTCTGCAATCTCCTGTGGAAGAAACGGATTTCCTATGATTCCACGTCCGATCATGATCTTATCAACCTGTGGATATCGTTTCTGAATATTTTTATAGCCGGCAACATCGGTAATATCACCATTATAGCAAAGGACACTTTCTGTCTGCTCTCCGTATCGTTCTACTGCCAGATCGAACATAGCAAGATCTACGCTGCCACCATAATAATCTTCTCTGGTTCTTGGATGAATGATCACTTCGGTAAATGGATATTTCATTAATACATCCAGTATATCCGGGAATTCATCTGCAAATTCCATTCCCAGTCTGGTCTTTACCGATATTTTGCAGATACCGGCTGCAAATATCTCCTCAAGGAAATGATCCAGCTTTGTGGAATCTGCCAGCATTCCTGAACCTTTTCCTTTTGAAACAACCGTACCGGAAGGACAACCCATGTTTATATTGATCTCATCATATCCCATATCAGCTAAAGCTTTTGCCGCTTTTATAAAGCCTTCTGAATGATTCGTCAGAATCTGCGGGATCACTGTTATTCCGGTATTATGTTCAGGGAGAACATCAGTCAGCTCACGATGTCTGAACGGTTTCCCCTTTGCCGGAGCAATAAAAGGCGTAAAATACCGGTCGATTCCTCCAAAGTATTTCTGATATGCATTTCTGTATATATATCCGGTTATCCCCTCTAAAGGTGCCAGATAAAGCATCTTAATTCTCCTTCCAATTATTAAAACATATGTCATCATGATAATCGCAGATACAGACGTCTTATACTTTTATGTCATCACAGCTGTCGCCAGGCTCAGTACTCAAATATAGCCAGTGATATATGTTATCTGCATATTCTCACCGGCTATATTCTGACTTATATTTCTATTATATACTTTTATTACTCTACACTGTAGTTTGGAGCTTCCTTTGTGATATGGATATCATGTGGATGACTCTCTTTTAATGACGCTGCTGAGATCTTAACAAACTCTGCTTTCTCATGTAATTCAGGAATGTTATGAGCACCACAGTATCCCATACCGGAACGAAGTCCGCCAATCAACTGGAATACAGTATCTTCTACAGAACCCTTGTATGCAACACGTCCTTCTACACCTTCCGGAACAAGCTTCTTTGCATTCTCCTGGAAGTATCTATCCTTGCTGCCGTTCTCCATAGCTGCGATAGAACCCATACCTCTGTATACCTTGTACTTACGTCCCTGATATAATTCGAAGTCACCAGGAGCTTCATCTGTACCTGCAAATAAGCTACCCATCATACATACATTTGCACCTGCTGCAATTGCCTTTGTGATATCTCCTGAGTACTTGATACCACCATCAGCGATAACAGGAATACCTGCATTCATAGCTGCATCATATGCTTCCATAATAGCTGTGATCTGTGGTACACCGATACCTGCAACAACACGGGTTGTACAGATAGAACCAGGTCCGATACCAATCTTAACTGCATCTACACCCATATCGATCATTGCCTGTGTACCGGCCTTAGTCGCTACATTACCGGCGATAACCTGAAGATCCGGATACTTCTCCTTTACCATCTTGAAAGTACGAAGTACATTTGCTGAATGTCCATGTGCTGTATCAATAACAATAGCATCAACCTTTGCTGATACAAGTTCAGCGACACGATCCAGAATATTTGCTGTACATCCAACGGCTGCTGCACAGAGAAGTCTTCCCTGTGGATCCTTAGCAGAATGTGGATATTTGATCGTCTTTTCAATATCCTTAATTGTGATAAGTCCTTTTAATCTGAAATCATCGTCAACGATCGGAAGCTTTTCTTTGCGAGCCTTTGCAAGAATCTTCTTTGCTTCCGGTAATGTAATGCCTTCCTTTGCTGTGATCAGACCTTCTGAAGTCATTGACTCGCTGATCTTCTTGGAATAATCTTCTTCAAACATCAGGTCACGGTTTGTAATGATACCGACTAATTTGCCATCCTCTGTGATAGGCACACCTGAAATTCTGAACTTTGCCATAAGTGCATTTGCATCGGCAAGTGTATGCTCAGGAGATAAATAAAATGGGTCAGAAATTACACCATTCTCAGAACGCTTAACCTTATCTACTTCCTCTGCCTGCTCCTCGATTGACATATTTTTGTGAATAACACCGATACCACCCTGACGAGCCATAGCGATAGCCATTCTGTGCTCTGTTACGGTATCCATACCGGCACTCATAAGAGGAATCTGAAGCTGTATTTTCTTTGTTAAGTTAGTTGTTAAATCCACGTCATTTGGAAGCACCTCAGAATATGCAGGTACTAATAATACGTCATCAAATGTAATTCCTTCGCCTATGATCTTACCCATTTTTTTCTCTCACTTTCTTTTTTTTATTTGTAAGTTGATATAACAGGAGCATTCAAACGAACGCTCCTGTTATATCCAAAATATATGATGCTATGCTATCAAATAACCTATTTAATGTCAAGATTATTTATTACCAAAAAATTTCTTTTTTATGAGGAATTATCAGTTATCTTTAATTTTCTGCTACCGGAGCCTGATAAATAAACGCTTCCGACTTTCCGATATCAATGCTGTCATCACCAACCTGAGCAACATAGACTTCCTCGCCATCGTCAAACGTGATATCAGGAATAAACAGAGTATTCCGGTCTATATAGATTGTTTCCTTCTTGAATCCGTTGTTGATCCAAACAAAACTGCATTCATTGAAATTCTCACCCTTGATATAATATCCATGGAGCTGCTCCGGCGCTTTCTCCGGGTCATCGGACAATTTCTGATAATCGCCTTCTTTTATATCCGTAATATAGATTGGTTCTACACCATACTGCATATCGGTAGGCTCATATGGCCAGCCATCCGGATACATATATCGCTTACCGTATAACATATCATATTCTACATTCCACATTACATCGCTGTATTCAGGATCATCTTCGCTGTAAAGTGTATGCACCTTCTGCATGGCACTCTTTTCAAGTCCGATCACATCAAACAGCTTCGTACTCAGATCATAAGCCGGAATGTCTTCATCTTTATCAATGAAATGCTTCATATTGCTCCATATGAAATATTCCGTCTGGTACAAATTTCCATTCTCTACGTCATCATTTGTCAGTTCAAATCCCGGTAAATGATCACCATACATTACCAGTACTACATCTTCATCATAATTCTTCAGTTCTTCAATTAAATCCTTGATAAATTCATCCATCTCATGAAGCTGATTGCAATAATATGTCCATTCATTGTCCAGTTCTTCACTTCCCGTACCTGTTACTTTTACCGGATAAGAATAATTCTCATAATCTAATTCACTCGGATATCTTCCATGTCCCTGAACACTGACCGTGAAGATAAAATCCCTGTCCTCTGTAGATTTCAGGGTCTTCATGATCTCTCCGGTCAGTACATTATCCTTTTCCCAGTTTTTCTGGGTATGCTCTACGTCATACATGTATTCCATAGGGGTAAATGTATCAAAGCCAAGATTCTTGTATACGATATAACGGTCATAGAATGTACCGTCATGGTTATGCATCGCATGAGTAGAATAACCAAGCTTTTTAAACTGTGTCGCCATCGTCTCACAGGTTGTGCTTCCAAGTACCGTCTTATATGGATATTCACCAGCACCGAAGTATGCCACATCAAATCCGGAAAGCACCTCAAATTCCGAATTTGCCGTTCCCGCTCCGATTGCAGGCATCGTAAGGAAACCGGACGAACATTCTTCTTTTAATTTTGTGAAATTCGGAATCGGATTCATATTAAAAGATAATTCTTTTACATAAGATGGATCCATGAAAGATTCCAACTGAACTACAATTACGTTTGGCTTTCTCTTTGCAAATTTTGCTCCCGAAGCTTTCACCGTATCCAGATCATCCTTGATCTCAAGCATCTTTTCTTCACTGTAATCTGACGGCTCGCTGATTCCGACATCCACTACACTGTTTGAAAAGCAATATACAAAACCATATTTATCGTATGCTGTTGCCAGATTTGCAAAGTTATCCGAGATTGCCTGTGCATTTAATGCAATCTTTGTAAACAGCATAACCATACAGAAAGATGCAACGATCAGAACCGTTGTACGAATCCTGTAAATATTTCCCTGGATTGTCGGGGACTTTAAGAACAATATGATAACCGCTGCCAGTGCAACAAATAACGCTGCACCGATGAATACAATCTGCCATACTGAGAAATACTTATCAATGATGGTGATCGTATTTCTCGCCATCAGCATATCGATCGCTGAAAACGGAGTGATACGAAAACCTAAAACAATACAGTTCGTTACACCACAAAGCAGCCATGCAAATGAAATAATACCATAACCAAACACTCTCTTACGCATCAGCAGTGCCAATGTCAAAGTAAAAAAGATAATGGAACAGTTATACAGGAACACCAATGGTTCATTCACAATATATTTCATCGTATTGATAAATGAGTGTCTTCCCAATATCTCCAAAATAATATCCAGCACAATTGCAATCGCAACACACTGGAATATAGCTGTACTACACAATTTCTTCAATTTGTCTTTCATCTAAAACTCCATTCTGCCGTGATTCGGCAACCACTAACCAAATACTTAATGCAATCCTGTTATCTTATTCATAAACCGGTAATTTCAGAATAAGATTAAACCGGTTTCATTATAGCATTCCTTTCTTTTTATTCAATCCGCAAATTTTACAAATAATTACCTCATTTTTTCATTTTTTGCGTAATTTTTACTTACTTTTCTTCTATCTATATCTTTGGGAATGCTTTATATGATGGAAAATATCATATTTCGGAGGAAACTACAATAAAACAATTATTAAATCTTCTTTAGGATTATTAAGATGATTAAGACTTTGAGCCCAAATGAGCCACTGCCATTTATCGTAAAACACGCATGACTCTCCTCCTTTCGATTCCGATCCGATCTGCATGGAACGCCGGGCACGATAAATTCGTTGTGCCCGCGTTCCAGCATCGGATCATCGAAAGTCAGTCGTCTATGCTACTGTTTTTCTGATAAATGGCAGTGGCTCATTGAGGTTCAAAGTATCAACCATAAAAAAAGAAGCCTTAAATCTTAAGACTTCTAAAAAATAAGAGCGCGAGACGGGGATCGAACCCGCGACCCCCTCCTTGGCAAGGAGGTGCTCCACCGCTGAGCCACTCGCGCATTTTCCATTGTTGTGATTTGTTTGCCTCACAACAATGGATATGTTATCATAAGACGTTGTATCTGTCAACAACTTTTTTCAACTTTTTTAAATATTTTTTTCACGCAATGAATTACCGCATTGAGCCTAGTTGTTTTCATCCTCTGAAGGCGCCTGAACAGACTCATTTTCAATGGTCTGCAACTGCCCTTTTGCTCTGCGAACATAGCCAACGATGAGCACAACTGCACCAACTAAAAAGCATGCAAATCCAAGAAGCTGTGATACACGGATACCGGAATTGCCGATCATTAAGGAATCTGTACGAAGTCCTTCAACGATACATCTTCCAAGTCCATAGCCTGCTACATAGATAAATGCGAATTCACCTGTAAACTTCTGATGCTTTCTATATATAAGAAGAAAGATCAGCAACATCAGATTCCAGAGTGACTCATACAGGAACGTAGGATGTACTGTTATACATTCCATACCATGAAGTGTCTGTGTATTTGCAAGCATGGTATCTGAGATCACTCCACTGTTGATCAGACTGTTTAGTGTTCCTTCATGTCTGTAATAATCAAGAGGGATTCCCATCGCAAATACAGAATCTGTATACGCACCAAACGCCTCCCTGTTGAAGAAATTGCCCCAGCGTCCAAGGATCTGTCCGATCAGCAGACCAAACGCTGCTGTGTCGGCAAGCCGAAGCACATTTACCTTCCGCTTCTTCGCAAAGATGCATCCGGTAATAACACCAGCAATTACACCACCATAGATCGCAAGTCCGCCACCTCTGATATTTAACATGCCAAGGATGGTTTCTTTTATATTTCCCGCCACTATATACTGATCCAGCCGGAACAATATATAATAAATTCTTGCGCCTAAGATTACCGGAATGATCAGGATCAGGATAAAGTCCAGATACATTTCCGGATCCTGTCCTGTTCGTTTCGCTTCATTTGTCACAAGGAAGTAGGCAAGGATAAATCCACACATAATGATGATACCATAAAACCGGATCTCAAAGCTGCCAATGGATATATGATCACCTACATGCTTCAGGAAGATTCCCAAATGCGGAAAGATAATACTGTTAAAATATTCTGAAATTGTTTCCATTTTCTTGTTATCTCCTAAAGGAAGCTGTTTTATACATTGAACTTAAAGAGGATGACATCTCCGTCCTCTACCACATATTCTTTACCTTCCTGTCTTACCAGACCTTTTTCTTTGGCAGCTACCATATTGCCACATTCCATAAGATCTTTATAGCTTACAACCTCTGCCTTGATGAATCCACGCTCAAAATCAGAATGGATCTTGCCGGCTGCTCCCGGCGCTTTTGTTCCCTTCTTGATCGTCCATGCTCTGGATTCTGTCTCACCGGCTGTCAGATAACTGATCAGTCCAAGCAGTGAATAGCTTGCCTTTATCAGTTTATCAAGACCGGATTCTTTTACTCCAAGATCTTCCAAAAACATTTTCTTTTCTTCGTCATCCAGTTCTGCCAGCTCCTGCTCGATCTGTGCACAGACAACAAACACTTCTGAATCAAATTCTTTTGCGTATTCTTTTACTTTCTGAACATGCTCATTTGATGCTCCATCATCTGCTACATCGTCTTCGCTTACATTTGCTGCGAAAATAACCGGTTTCCATGTAAGAAGGTTGTATTCCTCGATCCAACCCTGTTCGTCCTCATCTGTTACTTCAAGAGTCTTTGCAAGCTTGCCTTCCTCCAAATGCGCTTTGATACGCTGCTGGAAATCCAGCTCCTTTGCAAGCATCTTATCATTTCTTGCACCTCGTATCGTCTTTGCTATTCTACGATCCAGAACTTCGATATCGGAAAAAATCAGCTCCAGATTGATTGTTTCAATATCACGGATCGGATCAACCGAACCATCTACATGAATAACATTTGTATCTTCAAAGCATCTGACAACATGAACGATCGCATCTACCTCTCTGATATTTGCAAGGAACTGGTTTCCCAGACCTTCGCCTTTGGATGCGCCCTTTACGAGTCCTGCGATATCTACGAATTCAATAACTGCAGGAGTGGTCTTTGCTGAGTGATACATCTCTGTCAGCTTGTCTAACCTCTCATCCGGTACTGCAACAACACCTACATTTGGGTCGATGGTACAGAATGGATAGTTTGCTGATTCTGCACCTGCTTTTGTCAGAGAGTTAAATAATGTACTTTTTCCAACATTGGGAAGTCCAACTATGCCGAGCTTCATGGTTATAATTCCTCCTTAAAACCTTGATTTATAAGGTCATACAACTCATACCATTCAGCCATATTACATTATGTCAGATGGCCGTTCAAAGTTGATGCCACAAGGTAATTTTTCTCTGTATTCTTGTTCTTTACCTGTATAATGGCGCAAAAAAGCCCCAAAATAGCACGATGATTATACTACATTGGGGCATAAAATTCAATGATTATCAGCCGGTTGCCGTCAAATTACTGTCAAATTCCAAGACACATTCTCAGAATTCCCAATATCAGAAGATGCACCGGATAAAACAAATAGTTCACAAGCTTATTCTGCTTTCCACGCTTTCCATTATAAGTAAGCATCAGGCCAAAACCCAGAAGTGCCCATGGTTCCTTATACATCGATGCAAAATTAAACGGAATAGCAATAATCGGTCTGTCATGAAAAAGATACAGAAAATAACCGATCAACACCGCATGGGAATCATAATCCAGACTCAGATTCATGGCTATCAGACAAGTTACTGCTACAATTATAAAAGATACAAGATACCACAAGAACTTGGGCAGTGTCTGCATCTTTTTTTTCAGGGCATCAATAATCCAGATCATCGCCAACACCAGCGCAAGCGTAAACATGATATTATTCCAGTTTGGTTCAAAAAATACATTAGATGTACACATATCAAACGGAACCTCTGATATAATTCCAAATACCAGGAGTGTTCCCAAATATCTCCATCGATTTCTCGTTTTAAAATATCCCTCCACCAACAGGGAAATAAAGATAGGAAATGCGATCCTGCCTAATATATCAAACAGTTCACTCATAACTATTAAAGCCTTACTGTTAAAATATATGAAAAATGTTTTATTAACATGATCGATCAACATTGAAGCAAATGCTATATATTTCAGTTGTGCACCGGATAATAATTTTATCTTTTCTTTCATCTTTAATAACGTTCCTCTCCTACTTAAAAATAACTCTGTCTCTCGTCAATAGCGTAACAACCTCTGTATGCTCAGTAAATGGAAAGAGATCAAATGGTGTGATTTTCAACACCTGATAGCCATGTGTGGTCAGATACTTCAGATCTCTCGCAAGGGTATCCGGTCCACAGGAAATATAAACTACCTTACGCGGAGATAGAGTTACAACAGAAGAAAGAAATTCTTCTGTGCTTCCTGAACGAGGGGGATCCATAAACACAACATCAATCTGCTCATCTGCTTCTGCCAGTTCTACCATAAACCTGCCTGCATCATTTGCATAGAACTCGATATTTTCTATCTTATTCATCTGGCTATTGATCTTCGCATCGCGGATTGCTTCTGCATTCAGTTCCACACCGATCACTCGTTTTGCCCGGTCGCTTGCAATGATACCGATCGTTCCGATTCCACAGTATGCATCTATCACTGTCTCTTTCTTTTTCAGATCCGCATATTTGATCGCCTTGTTATATAATTTCTCCGTCTGAACAGAATTGATCTGGTAAAAGCTTCCCGGCGACAGACGAAACCGTTTGCCACAGAGAATATCTTCTATATAGCCCTTGCCATAGATGACCTGATTCCGGTCACCTAACACCATATTCGTATCCTTTGTATTAATATTCTGAACAATCGTTGTAATCTCCGGATGAAGCTTCAAAAGTGCATTTGCAAAATTCTTCTTCGACGGAAATACCGGAGATGCCGTCACAATGATCACCATGATCTGTCCGGTCTGATGTGCTGTTCGGATCAGCACATGACGGATCAGTCCATATCCGCTGTCTTCATTATAGATCATCATTTTAAATGACCGGAACAGCTCTGTGATATCCTGAATGATCGCATCCGCCCGCTGATCTTCGATCTTGCAGCCTTTTGTCTCTATGACATTATGAGTACCCTCCTGATATCGGCCGGAGATGATCGTACCATTCTTCAGTTTTCTGAATTCCGCACATACTTTGTTCCTGTAATAATACGGATTTTCCATTCCCACGATTGGATCGACCGGTGCAAATCCTGAAAGCAGCTTTTCCATCTCTGTCTGCTTCTTTACAAGTAATCTCCGGTATTCTTCGTCTGTATATTCGTATGCCACGGGGTTAGGTTTCTTATTTGGGGACTGGACTTTTCTGCCATCCGGTTTTCTATTTCCCGGCTGTCCCTTTATATTTTCTTTCATATTTTATTTCCTTTCAAATCTCTCGTCTAAACATAGCAAAAACCAAACACATGGTCAACAACATTTCCTTGAATGTATATGACTTATGGCCTGGTTTTTTCTTTGCTCTATGCTTTACCTGTCAGGACGACTTTTGTCATATCGTGTCCGACCGCATCCAGATACAATCCGAATACATCTGTCGTGTGCATCCGCAGACTGGATGTATTCACACATGGGTGGCAGCCAAGATACTCGCCTTTTAATATGTCTTCATCCACCAGCAGCCGTACATGATGCTCCGTATCATTCATCAGTCCCATGACACTGACAGCCCCCGGTTCGATATCCAGATATTTCTCCATGTCCTCAGCCGATGCAAATGACAGTCTTGCGCTCCCGATCTGTGAAGTGATCTCCTTCGTTTTAAACGGCTTGTCTCCCGGCATCATCAACAGATAAAACTGTGTCTTCTGACGATTGCACAGGAAAAGATTCTTACAGATTGTCGCCTGCAACATCTTATCAATCTCCTCACATACTTCCATCGTAAATGCCGGTTCATGGTCGACTCTCTTATATTCTATTCCAAGATGGTCAAGAAAATCATATACCCGAATCTCCTTCTCCAATCTTCCTTCCGTATTCTCCGGTCTTCCATCCAAAAGTTCCAACAGTACTTTGTCCTCCCGTTCCTTATATCTACCTCTGCTGCTCTGTCTGCTGTTCATCCAACATATGCTCAAACTCCGGAATCGGAACAGGCTTGGAAAAATAAAATCCCTGAGATACACTACATCCATTATCATAAAGGAAATCTGCCGTTCCTCGATTCTCTACGCCTTCTGCTATAATACTTAAGCCCAAATCATTTGACATGGATATCACATGAGAAATGATCGTCTTACCCTGTTTACTGTCCAAACATTCATCCAAAAACTGCCGATCCATCTTCAATACGTCAAATGGTGTATTCTTCAACATACAAAGGGAAGAATAACCCGATCCGAAATCATCCATTAACAATGTAAATCCCGCCTGTTTCAAACTATTGATATAAGACAATGATTCTGCATTCTCCGTTGTCTCCGTGATCTCTAACTGGAACAGCTCCATCGGAATCTGATATTTGTCGATCAGATTCTTGATATATCCTGCAACATCTTCTTTCTGAAGATAGGTTCTCGACACATTTACCGAGATTGGAAGTGGTTGCCTTCCGGTATCCAGCCATCTTCTGATAACTTTACATACCATCTCCCACATGAAACAGTCTAATTTGTATATAAATCCATTTGCCTCAAATACCGGAATAAATTCCATCGGCGACTTGCATTTTCCATTTGCATCAATCCAGCGCACAAGCGCCTCTGCTCCGACGATCTTCGCATGGCTTCTGTCATACTGGTACTTCGGCTGAAGATAAACCTGAAATTCTTCCCGTCTCAGAGCCTCCTCCTCAACTTCCTCGATCGCTCCCGTCTGTTTCACATGATTCATCAGCGTATCCTCATAGAATACAACCTTATTCAAAATCGTCCGCTTACCCTCTGCACGGGCAAGTCCTGCTTCATCTCCATGCTTGCGATATGCCGTTGAGCTGCCCGGTACGATATTCACTCCATATGTAATGCTTAACTTGATATCACCATATCTCCGAATTTTTTCATCAAGTTTATCAATAAATTCCATGATTTCTTCTCTGGAATTATAATAGGTCACGATCTGAAATACATCCGCTGACAATCTACAATGCAGATGTTCCTTATCACACATCACATCCAGCGTGTCATATATATACCGAAGAATATTATCTCCTGTATCACTGCCATACTTCTCATTGATATACTTAAATCTACGGACATCAAACTGAATATATGCATACTCCCGCTCTGGATGCTCTGCCTGAAAACGCGCAATCTTCTTGAGAAAGAATGCCGGATTCTTATCATTGCTAAACGATGTCACAATCTCCCGATTCTCTAATTCCTGTTTGCGCATGATCCGTATCATGCCCACATACTCCCGAATCAATCCTTTTTCATCTTTCTCAAGGTAACAAAGGACTGCCATCAGAGCTTTCTTCCCTGATCTGGTCTCAAGATGCACCCATGTCTCCAAATCATCCATCTTGATCGGCTCTTTTGTTCCCTGCTCAATCTGTCTATACAAATTGCACATTTTATTCTTCTCTGTTTCTTCTATACATGTGCAGTCGCAAAATGCTTTTAGTAAATTTTTATCATCCGGATTCAACTCATCAGGCAGAATATCATTTTCCTCAATCGTGTAAAACCGATCTTGCAGATTCGCGTAAAAATATATGGCGTCGCGGTGATTTTTCCTTATTCTGTTAATCTCTCTCCATGATTCAAATGCCATAATAATATCTTCTCCCAACAATGAATACTTACCTAATTTTACATGTTCTGTTCCCACCGGAACTTGCTATTATATATATATTAACATGTTCTTTAGCAAAAAGAAAGTTTGCATCCGACTTAATTATTCGGAAATTAAGTGAAATTTGGGTTAATCAATTACTTAATTTCTTGTTAATTGTCAACCAGTCAAGAAACGCCTGACAGCCTTCTACAACATCTTCATAAGTCTCCCGAAAATTTCCACTGTACCACGGATCTCTGACATCTGCATCTCGTCCGGCAAACTCCAGCATCTTATAGATCTTATCCCCACGTCTGTGTCCGGTCATTCGTTCAATATTCCTCATATTCATAGAATCCATACCGATCAGATAATCGTAATGATCATAATCTGAGGCTGTAAGCTGCACCGCCCGTTTGCCTTTGCAACTTATCCCATGTCTGGCAAGTTCTTCTCTTGCCGGCGGATACACCGGATTCCCAACACCATTCCAAATCTCTTCTGTGCTGGTGGCTGCCGATGTGATCTCAAACTGATCGGCAATACCACGTTTTGTTACTATATCTTTTAATATGAATTCTGCCATGGGGGAACGGCAGATGTTGCCGTGGCAGATGAAAAGTACGCGTATACTCATAAAAACTCCTTTCAAAATGCGCTGTTCTGCTGCCATTTGCAGCGATTTGCGCGGTGTTAATTCTTCTTTATGTATCGGTCATTTCTGTACATAAAATGCAAACCTTAGCAAAATATCGTAAGATGTGTACAGCAAACGTAGTAGAAACGGAGTAAAAAGTGGGTGGGGTTACTACTCCTTCATACCTGTATCCTTCTATACATTGTAACTAATATATTCTGGAATCTTACCTTCTTCCTGATATTTTCTAAATACATAAAATAAGATGCGGCATACCATCACATCGATATTCAGCTTGCCCTCCGTAACCTGCCAGCAATTACTACAATTTTCTACTTTTATTAAGCCTTCTTCCAACATTTTCCCATAATCAACTGATATAGGTATGCGCTTTGAAATAACTTTCCT
Source organism: Clostridium sp. AM54-37XD (assembly GCF_003478225.1). Classification (NCBI taxonomy): domain Bacteria; kingdom Bacillati; phylum Bacillota; class Clostridia; order Eubacteriales; family Clostridiaceae; genus Clostridium; species Clostridium sp. AM54-37XD. The sequence goes on along the minus strand of NZ_QUEV01000008.1, from coordinate 36,576 downwards.
CCTACCTGATTGCATCTTCTTTATTTTTTCATGTATCTCAGGTTCTACAAAACATTCTCTCGAAATAATAATCATTCCATCATATAAATGATTTTCGTTATTATATTCCAAATCATTCAGGTTATACCCACCATATTCGTATATTACATTCTGCTCATCTTCAAGAATTAAATTTGCGTGAGCGCCAATTCCTCTACTCATAAGATTATACCTATTTTATATTTCTCACTTCGCACTTGATATCTCTATTACATTTTGGACTTCAAGTACCAACTAATGCATTTTTTCTTTCTGTAATTGTTCAAATACATCGTCCCATTCTTTTTCATTTCGCCATTCATCATTCTTTTCTCTTACAGTTGTACCAACAGAATTGTATTTTGTGTTTTCTGATGCCAATTTATATACTTTATCATCATATTCATTTATTCTCTCTATTCTTTTTAGTGCATGTTCAACAAAAGCCTTGATTTTACTTGGTTTGTTGAACAGTTTACGAGTTACATATATTTACAAACTAGAGTTTCCCGGATACGAAGTAGCTTCAATGAGCTCATTTCTGATGATTTTGAGTACAACAAATTAAACGTCTTTGTTTTTCTTTATGAAGGCTTTCTTGTTCTCCCAAATTCCTCCACAGTAACTAACCTCTCATATCTACCAGGATCACCTGCCTCTGCCGGGTCCTAAATTCCTTCGTTCTGCTTATCCATAGTTGGGTGCTGCTTATGCTCCTACAGCAGGGTCTTTGCCCTATAAAAAATGTCAACGCAGCTACTAGCTCTACTTTGTTTTATATACTTTTACATTCCTGTTTCACAGCACCATTGAAGGCGGACGCTTTCCTGTTTACAGTACTTCTTTCTTATGCGGCTATAACTCCTCTTTCATGATGAATATCTGACATCATTTTAAACCGGTCATAGTCCACACCTTTTGTTAATACCGCATAGAATACGCGAATTAACTTACAACTGACAGCAATCATTGCCTGTCTTCGTTTTAATGGATTTTTTACACGAGTCACATAATAATCATAGATTGTTCGAAACTCTTTGTTCCTTGCCAACAATGGTATCATTACCTGATACAAGATCTTTCTGAGTTTTCTTCTTCCTCGCTTGCTGATTCTCGAGCTTCCCTTATGCTTTCCGGAACTGTTTTCTACTAATTCCAAACCGGCATACCTTTGGATCTGTTTCGGCGACTTAAAACGTCTTATATCACCTACTTCGGCAATAAATCCTGCTATTGTAACACTTCCTACTCCTTTAATGGCGAGTAACTTCTCCACATGCTGTACTTTCCGAATAGTCTCTTCCAGTACCTTATTCACAGCTTCCAGTTGTGAAGTCCATAATTGATGTTCCTCAAGCAGCATATATAACTCACTTCTTGTTCCAATTCCTCCATCCAGACCAACACTATTGTATGCAGCTTCTACCAGGTTCTTTGCCCTATCTTCTGTAACGCCTCTGCCACGCATCTTCTTATCGTGCCAGATCTTTCGGATTCCTTCTACTCCAAGTGCAATTACATCCTTCGGCAATGGTGCTTTTTCAAGCACCGCCAAACCACTTGCGGCATCAAATCTTGTATATAATCCCAGATACTCCGGGAAGTGTATTGCAAGCCATCTCTGGATTCTGTTTGCAGATATGTTATGCTGCTTCATAATCCTGTCACGGCTGTATACCAAATCTCTTATCTCGGCATAAATGCCTCTGGCATGTATGGAATCGAATATCTTCCATCCACAACCAGCTTTGCTATTGTCTTCGGATCTTTTGCATCCGTTTTCTTTGGACTATTATCATCAAGTTCCTTGATCTTCTTAACAGAGAATGGATTGACCATTACCAATGTTTTCTGATGATCCTGTACATACTTTGCAAACGCAAACCAGTAATGACCAGTCGGCTCACAGCCAATCAGAACTGCAGTCTTTTTATTCTCATTTTTCAGTTTTTCTGTCCAAAGCTGAAAGAAATTAAATCCTTCGATATCATTCTGAAATGAAAAAACTCGTTTTGTAAGCTCGCGCCCTCTGTTATCAAAAGCTCTTGCATAATGCGTCTGGCTTCCAATATCAACTCCAACAACCAATGTTGTATCTGTTACTTGCTCAATTTTTTCATTCTGTGTATAATTCATGTTGAACCTCCGGTGTTTTGATTGTTTTGTTTACATCCGCCAAGATGCAACTCAATCATACCTTGAGGTTCTTTTTTATTCAATTGGTGCTTTTAATGAATTACAGGAATGCTCCTCATACAAAGTCTATCTCAAAATAGTCCTGCAAATAATTTTCTAACCAATCATACTTTTCTTTTATTGATATGCTCAACTTTTCATCTTCACGCTTTTTGCTTCTTTCAATTTGGCATAAGCGAAAAATCTTCATAGCAGTTTCATCTGAATCCGGTATAAAAGAAATGCTATTTAAATAATTCAAATAATACAATCCGTCTGTATCTTTTCTAATAATCTCCCCATTTATTTCTCGTTGCATTGCATTATCTCGATACATTTTTTCATTATAATCCATAAGCTCTTGCGCATACTCTGGATCAATAATTATCCTTGGAAACCTAGCTTTTTTTGCCTCGAGAAAGTAGGCTTTATTCATACCTGGTCCAAACCAAACATTTCTTTCATTATCATAATATATCTCACCATAAGTAATGGCTCCACGTGCTATAAATCCATTCTTTAAAAATTCATATAACATTTTCTCTGTATTATAACAAGCAATGCACATTAAAGCATTCATATTTTTTCTCTCTTCTTCCACTCCTTCTTTATAATCGTAAATTATATATGCACAATCAGAAAATACATGAATTTCTCTTTTATATATAGTCCACGGATGTGCTGTATCCAGTTCTTTTTCACGTTTTACAGCCTCGCTGAATATCCTCATAATATTATACCACTCATCAAATCCTTCCCTATCTTGAGAGCCTAAAATATCAACAAATATTATTACTGCTTTTCTAAATCCTTTTTCCATTGCCTATTACCTCTTTTTCATTCAAATTTTCTTTTGCTCCTAGTACAGACGATACATTGTGCATAGTTCAACAAATAGTCTTCCATTTTGATTTTTTATATTATCCAATAACAACGCCTGAAACAAAACATCTCCCACATTCTCCAACCTTACCATTCCATATTCTTTCTCTGTAAAACCATCAACCTGCATATCCTGCATGGCAGCCTCTTTCCTTGCCACCAAACAATGCGTATACAATGCCATGATATACTTGTCCGACATCAAGAAGGCATATGTTTCGTTCCCTTGATATGTATATCGGCACTTTTCCAGATTTTCTTGCGGTATATCGAAATAACATCTGACCATTTCCAGATATACATCTCCATTATACTGCGTCTTTAGCTTTTTTGCATACCTTCTGATTGTTGAGAATATATTATTTCTTTCCATAGCTGTCTTGGTTCGCTTGAATACAGGCTTTTTCCCTCGCAGGTCCATATAAACATTATTTAGGATAGTCTTTCCGGCATACTGTTTGAAATCACCTATCCACAACAAATACGATAACACCTCCAGCAATTTCTTTTTTGACGTTATCTTCTGATACGAATAATCTCCAAATTCAATATGATCCAGCTTCAAAGGGCAGCTCCCCCTCGCTATCTCACGCTCCATTACCCTGTTAATATCTCTCATTGAATGTTGATAAGTTAAGAGCGGAATATCAGGAACTGATAACTTGGTTTACATCTATCCAATTCATCTATGAAAACTACGAGCTGATTTCCCCTTTCAACCAACAACTCCATATAGAAATTTTTTATATTCTCGTGTAAATCTTTTTCTTCTTTAACATTTGTAAGAGGATTTTCACTTTTTAAATTTTCAATAATACCGTTTATGTTTCTACCAGTAAGTGCTTCTAACACAGCGCCAGCCAACTTGAATGCATTGCTATTATCCTCAAAAGCATAATTTATTCCTAACTGCTTTATTATTTCATACACTAAAGATAACACAGGGTATGTATCATTATCATTTTCCCATGCGTCATAATAAACTGCCATATCATAATTCTCTAACACATCCTCAACTTTCTTTGGGAATGGAAGCGCATACACAATACTTGCTTTTTCCCATCATCCATATCACTCATCGGATTTTTTGCATTTATTAATAGCATCGATTGTTTCACAAAAAAAGTCCCACCGGGTTGCGCATAAAAATCAGAGGCGTGGTGGGTTCTGTTAATATTACTGTACAGCATTCAATGTTACTGTCAAGATTTCTTTTGTAAAAAAATCAGCAGCCTTTTTATTTCTTAAAGTTGTGTTATCATTCATCAATTCCTAATTTTCAAAACATATCTCTTGTCATTCCATACATCTTGTCTACCGATCCGATCTTCCAGAAGTAGCATATCCGCATTCACAGGAACTGTCGCACGATATTGTGCCGCAGTATTTTCACTTTTAATATGCAATTCTAAAATAATCCAGGTATGCTTTATATCTATCTTGTGCTGTCAGGCAAGTATCAGTCAGATACCCTTTTTCATTGTCCCATTCTTTCAATCCTCGATAATAAAACATTTTCAAATTATCCTCGATAATAAATGGAACAATATTGTATTTCAGGCATTCCTTGAACATAATCAAACGTCCCACACGACCATTTCCATCCTGAAATGGATGGATACGTTCAAACTTCACATGAAAATCCAGAATATCGTCAAAGGTCTTTTCTTCCTTGTTATTGTACTCTGACAGCAATTTCTTCATCCTGTCTGCAACTTCTTCCGGAAGTGCGGTTTCCATACCGCCGACTTCATTTGGCATTTTCTTGTAATCACCGACAGCAAACCAATCCTTTCTGGAATCACTGGTTCCATTTTTCAGAATCAGATGCAGCTCCTTAATAAACTTTTCCGTCAATGCCAATTTTGCATGATCAATAATCATATCAATACACCGGAAATGATTTGCTGTTTCAATCACATCATCTACATTAAGCACTTCTTTTTCTATACCAATGGTATTCGTCTCGAAGATATATCTGGTCTGATCGTGGGTCAGCCGACTGCCTTCCATATGGTTTGAATTATATGTTAAATCAATCTGTGTCTTATGATAAATGCCTCCAGCATATTTATTCGCCTTCTCATCCTGCAAAACATCCAGTAAGGTCGTTGGTTTTTCTTTCTTCTTGTTAGTGCGCTCCGGCTTTTCTGCATTTTCCGGAATATTCCATGTCTTTCCGGTAAGAAATGCTCCCGGCACACGACCATGGGCACAATAATTTCTTACACTACGTTCAGATACATCCCATTTTTTTGCCATTTCAGCAACTGAAAGATATCGCATCTGCCGCCCTCCTCCTTTCACACGATAAAAAGCATATTCTGTGAGCCTTTTATTATCATGATTTCAAAAATCACGTTTACTATAGTTAGTATACCACATTATCGGCAACAAATCCATATTTTGTTCTCATTCTTCTGTTGTTTTTGCCGACGCAGAAAACTCTAAAAAAATACCAACCATCGAATTTGACGGTTGGTACTTATATTTTAGTTTTGGTCATCTGGATAAGTATTCAGACAAAATCCTGTTATGAATCCACCCCTTACCCCAATTCATATTTACAAAAAATCAACCACCTACCTCACCCCAAAATAGCAGGTATTTTTTCCTTTTCCTTCTTTCCTCAATTCTCCTGATGCAACCAATTTTCGCAGTGCACCTTCAATAGAACTGTCACTGAGTGTAGGGCATAGCTCCCGTATATCCTGCTTATTGAAACGTCCAATTTTATTATGACTTGCTCTCCGTACCATTTCAAGTGCAGGTAGTTTTATTTCAACCAACGCCATTCTGTCTTCAAAATCTTTATAGGCAGCAAGGATGGTTCCAAGTAAATATTTGATAAATGGCACTACATCTTCTGTTCCATCATGCCAGCCCGGCTGAGCCGCAGCAAGAGCCTCATAGTACAGGTCTTTATTCTTGGCAATCTTTGCTTCCAATGAGACATACTTTCCAACATAGAATCCACTCCGATACAGCAGTAATGTAGTGAGCAGACGGCTCATTCTTCCATTTCCGTCATTGAAAGGATGAATGCATAGAAAATCATGTATAAAAACAGAAATGGCAATAAGTGGCTCCAATTCCATATTTCCTATGACACGATTGTATTCCTCACAGATTCTGTCGAGTGCCTCCTGTGTTTCAAATGGAGCAAGTGGTGTAAACAGCACTTCAACATGTCCATCTGGATAAGTAGCACTAATATAATTCTGTACATTCTTTGTTTGCCCTGCAAGCGGATTGTTCATATGGCTATATAACATCTTGTGCAGTTGCAAAATATAATTTTTTGTAATAGGAATCGCATCAAAGCTATCATGAATAACATTCAGCACATCACGATAACCCGCAATTTCCTGCTCATCCCGGTTCTTAGGTGTTGTCTTTTCTTCAACAAGCTGACGAATTCTGGTACTCGTCGTAACAATGCCTTCAATAGCATTAGATGCCTCGGTACTTTGTATTTTTGCAATCTCTACAAGTTTATCAAGTTCCTCTGGACGCTGCTTCAAATACATCTCCTGTTTTCCAGCTTCTTTATAAATAGCAGCAATTAACCCTAAAATCTCTGAATCCCATTTCTGATATTTAATTGCAGAATAATTGAAGTTTCGCATTCCCTTACTTCTCCTTTCTTTTCCTTAAATAATAGTGTTAATTAAGGGAATAGTCAACAAATTAAGCGAATTATCTCATAGTATTCTATCCCAATTAAAGAAATATTATTTTTACCTATCTAATCCTTATTCCTCTCCATCTCTCTCTGAATCCAGGTCATGATCACATCCACAAGATACTCCTGCTGTATCTGGCTCAATTTCCTGCCCGGCTGTATCTTATGCCATTTTCGGATGCACTCCCTGCAGCAGGTTGCAGTTGCATGCTGTGCGATAAATACCGGATGCCCTTTCATCGGCGTCTGTTTTCCATCGTTTGGAATAACCGCCGGAGCTTCCCGCTTTGCAATGAAATCCTGCGCATGCTGCCTTATAGTATCCAGTCCTTTTTCATTTATGTAATCAATGTCCTTCTGCTTTAAATGAAAGCTGCTTCGGAACTTGGAATTACCAAGTCTCTCAAATAGCTGCTTATACCATTCCTCTTTTGTCATTAAAATTCTCCAAACTTCTTATGGCATCCTAACACTTCCTGTTAGAATGCCATCTATAAACATAAATACTATATTATTTTTCCCCATGCTCCTTCACGACCAGTCTGCCTCTTCCGCTTTCCTTCGCCTCGTATAATGCATTATCTGCCTCCTCATATAACCGGTTAAAGGTTGCTTCTGACTTAGCGATGACTGCGCCCATAGAGATGCCGGTACCTCCCTCTGCAGATTTTACTGTCAGATTTACTTTGTCAAATATCTGCTGGGCATGTTCTTTGATCGCCTTCTCCGGCACATTCTTATTGAAGAACATCATTACCGCAAATTCGTCCCCACCCATACGACTGGCAAAATCTTCATTTCGTAAAGACACAAGCAATGTCTGGGCGACTAAGATCAGATATTTATCACCATTATGATGACCATAGGTATCATTATATTGCTTAAATTTATCAACATCTATCATGATCATCATTGCATTAAAATCACCTGATAACAGCTTCATCTCCATATCATTCCGAAAAGCCGCATGGTTCAAAAGGCCCGTCAGGGAATCTGTGCGATATGTATTCTCCCAATTCCGCAATCTGACTTCCGCCTTATTCTGCTCTGCATCTGTCAGGATCTTCATGGAATAAGTACTCGATACGTCTGAAATAATAATCTCTGCACGATCCTGTTTAACTGCCGAATCGTAAAAGACACGTCCATAGCAAAAGACATAAATATCCTTTCCATCCTTTCGATGGAGTCTGTGTTCCTGCAATACATATGTACTCTTAGCCAGATTAGCATTTGTCCGGCACAAATATTCTGTCCGATCAGCTTCAGGGATCAGGTCCATCTGATTCATGGAATTTTTTTCTACATCCTCACCGGAATAACCTGTCAGCTTCTCGAAATTATCATCCACAGACAAAATATTCCATGAACCATCCAGCAAATATCTGCTGCATTGCACTGTATGTACACAGAATGCTTCCTGAAGTGTACTGTTCTCCTCCGGTTTTGCCACTTGTTTGCGTTGAGGCTTTTCCTTCTCCTGTCTGAACTTATGAACTCCCTTTACGGTATCAGAATAATTCTCTGATATCATTTGAATAAACTCGGAAACAATAAACGGATCAAATTGTGTTCCGGCGCAATTTTTTAATTCTTCAAGTGCATCGGATACAGGCATTCCATTTCTATATGGACGGTCACTTACCATCGCATCAAATGAATCAACAACAGCAATTACACGTGACAGTACCGGTATACTCTCCCTGCTCAGTCCGTCCGGATAGCCCTTTCCATCCCACCTTTCATGATGATGTCTGATTTCCTCTGCGATCTGCTTCAATTCTACATTACTGTTTGCAATATCGTAGCCCTTTTCAACATGTGAACGCATGATCTTCCATTCTTCATCGGTAAGTTTTCCCGGTTTGTTCAATATCTCCATCGGAACACCGATCTTTCCGATATCATGAAGCAGACAGAGAAGGGACAAGCGGCTTTGCTGTATATCGGATAACTCTATACGTTTACCAAGCTCTGCACCCATAATCTGTGTACGGCGTACGTGATGCTCCGTATCACTGTCACATTCCTCAAGTGCCCGTATCAGAGATACCAGCATATCCGAATGAATGGATTTGCTGTCTACTAATTTCTTTGTACGCATAGCTTTAGTTGTATTTCGAATGCTTTCAACTATACTGTGTGTCTCATCTTCTACCACACTGACTGCATACTGAATACTTCCGTCGAACTTCTCCTTAAGTTTTCCGGCACATACTGCCATCTCATCTTCACTGCTTCGGCTACACAATGCTATAAGATGTGCCTCGGTTCCTCTGACATAATATGCCCTTTCAGGAAAACAGGTTCTCATATTTTCCGACAACAACCGGATTTTCTGATCCCCTGCTTTTTTTCCAAGTGTGCTGTTGATAACAGACAAACTGTTAATATCACATACAGCAACTCCTACCGGGAACGTAAAATGATCATTTTTTTCCAATGCAAGCTGTTTGAAATTTTCCCATTTCTGAAATCCTGTAAGCATATCCGTCTCAAGTGCGATATCTGTAAATACAAACATCTGACCAATCTTATGGCCGTTTTTATTTTCAAGCTTCTTTACATCACACCGCAATGTTTTTTCTTCCGTTTCCGACTTAATATAGCATTGCAGGGAAAAGCTGTCGTCATCTGATTCCGGATCAAACGACAATCCATATACATCCAGAAAACTCTGAAGATCTTTACATCCGGTCAACAGTTTTTCTCCCAGGAAAAAATCAGCCCTTTCATTATGCAGAATCAGGCGCTCGTCATCATCAAACAAAACGATGCCCTGCCCTATATTTTCAAATATACTTGTCTTCAATTTATTCAACATCCCATGTGTGGAATAATCAAAGCAGCTCCAATAAATGATAAATGATACTATACTGTATCCTCCGATCGAGTAGTCCAGTAAATTCACTACGGATTCGCCCGGTAAAAATAAAAAGATTGCATTTATCCCTACAATAATAAGAATTCCTATGATAACACTTAAATACTGCCAACGATACTCATGCGGAATCTTACAGATCTTCCGAATCAATAAACCTACCACCAATAACACCATTACATACGAAAATATCAGATGGAGCTCATACAAGGGCTTCATCTGATAGCTATACTTTGCAATCAGCGTATCCCGTGGTTTATATTCAATTGCAATTTCCATAAATGGATTAACTGCAAACACGATCAATTCATATATACAATATAAAAAGCAGAATGCTACCATCCATTTCCCATATCCGGAAAACTTTCCTTTTGTGAAATAAACCATGAAAATTAAAAGAGAGACAAGCATAAAATCTATACTTATAAAATATATACTCGACATAACCGCCATGCACATATAGGAATCACTTATGATACTGATCAGATAACTAATATCTACAATAGCCGCACCCATACAGGCAAACCCCAGAAATCTACCTGTTGTTTTATTCTTTTTAAAAGATTTTACCGCTAATAATATATCTGTAGCAGCAATAATAATTGATATGACTATATATGCATTGATCACAACTGTCTCATTCATAGTAAACCTCCAATATTCAGACAAAATCTGAGTTTATTTTACTATTTTTGAGGCAGCATGGCAACACCTATGCGTATCACAAACGCCGGCAATTTACCAAATCCGTTAAATTCAACTCTTATCGTTTATTCAGTATCAGAATCTTGTTTGAAAAATTCCTTACAGCCGGAATCTTTCCAAGCACCTTATATACAGGAACAAATTCCTTCATTCCTTCTACCAGACTGATATCTTTTTCGCTCCGGAAAGAAGGTGCCACACTCTGAAATACTTTTCCGCTTTTCACACCCCAGATGAATTTCGCCTGGCTTCCCTCTATGGACTTCTCTTTCATATGCTTCACAACAAATGGTGCCATTACCTCAACCAGAACCTTTGCCTGTGTAAATGTCTGATCAATAATCTCAAACATCTTACGCACATCCTGCTCCGTTAAATACATCGTAAGCCCTTCTATGACCACCAAAACCGGTTCTCCATGATACTCGATATCCAACGTATACGATGGATCTGTTGCAGACTTAGCAATCTGGTAAATCGGTCCATTCTCCTCAAGAAAACGACTTCGGATATCCATGGTCTCAGGAAGATCGATATTGTACCAACGCTGATATTTTCCCTTCATCCGGTAACACCGGGTATCCAGTCCACAGGCAATATTTACAACAATGGTATCCGGATGCTTGGTCAGATAATCATTTACCAGACGATCCAGTACGATCGTTCTTGCAATTACACCGCTGCTCATCAACTTATCGGATTCCGCCTTTGAGAAATCATAATCCAACCTGGATACGATCTCGATTGCTTTCTCGTCATAGATATTGTGATTTTCTTTTCTGGATTCTGCTGCTCTTGCAAATAAAGTCTGCAGCATCGTCTCCGGTACTCCCTGTACACTGACCTTTGTCTTATTCTGATTTTCTGTCTGCATTGCTTTTCCTTCACTCATTGTTTTATTCTCCTTTTCTGCATTTACATAACAAATGTTATTTTTTGTTATGTTGTAAAAAAAGAACCCCACAGCTACATATCACATGCTGTGAGGCTCTCTTAGATTCTGTATTAATTTGTCTGTTCCACCCATTGAGTAGATCCCGATCTTCTCAACCAGGTACAAACTATCTTCCATACTGTAATTTCCTTTAATAATCTCCAGACATCCATCCAAACGGATCTTTGCCAGTATCTTTACAAGCTTCTCATCCGGCTCACATTCCATCCGGCTCTTATAAAATGTATATATCGACTGCTCCATCAGTTGTTCTACCTTGGAACGATACATTTCATAACAGCTTCCTTGCGCCTTCTCCAGAATGACCACCGCTTCTTTTCGGTGTTCCAGAATAAATCGCATCATCTGAACATCCAACTGCGTGCCAAGCCCCGGTTCTGCAAGCTCTAACTCCATATATCTGACAAGCAATTCTTCATACTGCACAACCAGTGGTTCAAAAATCTCCCGGAACAACGCTTCTTTATTCTTAAAATAAAAATACATTGCACCGGTTGTAACTCCTGCCCGGCTGCAGATCATTCGAAGACTTGCTTTATTATAGCCATACATGAAGAATTCGTCTAATGCTGTCTGTTTGATTTTCTCTATTGTGTTTTCCTGATCATTCATCATAACACATGTTATGTTAGATGCTTCTAACTAAAATGTCAAGCATTATTTAACATAATTTTGCCATCTGTTGAAATTGTAACCACATTCCACGGAAGGAATTTGCCGCTGTTCTGAAGAGCATTTTTTACAGCCATCTCAATACCACCACAACACGGGACCTCCATTCTCACAACCGTAACGCTCCGGATATTATTATTCCGGATGATTTCTGTCAGCTTTGCAGAATAATCTATCATGTCAAGCTTCGGACAGCCAACCAAAGTGATATGTTCCTTAATAAAATCCCGATGGAAATTCGCATATGCATACGCTGTACAATCCGCCGCAACAAGCAGCTTTGCTCCATCAAACCAAGGGGCTGTCACCGGAACAAGCTTGATCTGTACCGGCCACTGACGCAGCTCTGACTCCTGCTGTCCCATCATCGATGCTAGCTGCTGTACAAGCTCAGGTGATACTTCACCATTTTGCACAGTCTTACTCCCTGCTTCAACAGTTCTTGTCTTTTTGTCATACCGATCTCTATTAAATGTCTTCATAGCCGTACCCGGACAACCACATGGTAGTGGTTCTCCTGACGGACTGCCTGCTCCATTTACTGTCTTCTCAGCTTTTGCCGCCAATACCGCTGCCTCATCATAGTCCGCTGCTTCACGTTCAACAAATGTAATGGCTCCGGTCGGACAGGTAGGAAGACAGTCTCCCAGTCCGTCACAATAATCATCACGAAGCAGCTTTGCCTTTCCATTCACCATCCCGATCGCGCCCTCATGGCATGCCGATGCACATGCCCCACAGCCGTTACACTTTTCTTCATTAATTTCTATAATCCTGCGAATCATCGTTTTTCCTCCTGAATACCCGATACCTGATCATTCTATGATATTTGCTGTTATATCTGTCGCTTCTTTGATCGACATTATACATCGCAGCTTACTTTCATCACTTAACTGTCAATCAGGTTCTTGATTTTATGTGTTTATTCTAATATACTTATTTCAAAATGTATGTTGGATTTCCAACAAAATAGCATTTAAGGAAATGGAAATTTTATGAACAAACACGATCTTACATCCTATATTGATATCCTGTCAGCCTGCCGCCTGTTTACCGGCATCGATGAACAGGATCTGCCGGCTATGCTTACATGTCTGGACGGAAACCATATTCATGTAAAAAAAGGGAATCCCATATTCGTAGAGGGCGATCCGGCACGCTTTATCGGAATCATTCTTACCGGAACAGCGCAGGTGATCCGTGAAGATTATTATGGGCACCGAAGCGTCATGACAGATCTACAACCCGGTGATCTGTTTGCAGAAGCCTTCTCCTGCGCAGGTCTTTCTACTGTACCGATCAGCGTCTTTGCCATGACTGACAGTGATATTCTGCTTCTGGACTGCCACCACCTTCTGACCTCCTGTTCGAATTCCTGTGAGTTTCACAACACCCTGATCCGGAATCTGCTATACGAAATTGCCCGGAAAAACCTTGCGTTAAACCAAAAAATACGCTATATGTCAGAGAAAACAACCCGTGATAAATTAATGGCATACCTCTCCGACCAGGCAAAACAGAATCATTCGGATACCTTCACTATTCCTTTCAATCGTCAGGCACTCGCAGACTATCTCGGTGTAGAACGCTCCGCCATGTCCGCTGAAATCAGCAAACTAAAAAAAGGCGGAATCATCGACACTCAAAAGTCGACCTTCCACCTACTCTAAAAACATGCTTGCAAAGAGCATTCTTATTATATAAGTTCGTGACATAAAACATCACACGGACGGTATATATATTTTATGAAGCAGACCTGTCCGAATGTCGGTCCTTAGCGATCCGCTATTAAGCGGGAGCTTAGTACCGTTACATGAGGATAGAACGAAAGTGTTCTGCGTAATAAAGATATATATACCGTCCGTGTGATGTTTTTGTTCATTTCCTATTTTTCAAGAATGCTCTTTGCCAGCTTCTGCTGCTCCTCTGTTGGAGGATCGATTCCCTCTAATTTATAAGGAATTCCAAGTCTCTCCCACTCCTGAATACCCAGCTTATGATATGGAAGTACCTCTACCTTATCCACTGTTTTAAGAGTATCTATAAATTCTTTTGTCTTCTTCAGATCATCCTCATCTGTCGTAATTCCCGGAACAAGTACATGTCTGATCCACATATGCTTGCCCTGATCGGACAGATACTGTGCAAGCTCCAGAATATTCTGATTTGAGAATCCTGTTAATTCACGATGCTTATCATCATGGATCTGTTTGATATCAAGTAGAAAAAGATCTGTAAGGCTCATCAGTTCGTTGAACTTTGAGAAGAACGGTTCTTCTCTGGTAAATGGATTTCCGGCCGTATCGATCGTAGTATGGATACCCTGCGCCTTTGCCAGCTTGAAAAATTCGATCAGGAAATCCATCTGAAGTAATGCTTCACCACCGCTTACAGTGATACCACCCTGACCTTTCCAGTACGGCTTATAACGAAGTGCCTGCTTTAACAGATCTTCCGGAGTTCTGGCCTCGATCTTAACACCCTTATCTTTGAGCAGTTTTGTATTCTCTTCAATTTTTTTCTCAAGTGCTTCTCTTTCATCATCGCTGACATCGTCAGCATACAGTCTGCTGTAATCTGTTACAAGATTCCATGTCTCAGGGTTATGACAATATTTGCATCTCATCTTGCATCCCTGTAAAAATACAACAAATCGAATTCCCGGACCATCGACTGCTCCAAAGCTTTCTGTTGAATGAATATATCCTAAAATCTGTTTCTTTTCCGGCATGTTCCACCTCTAAGTTCTTTCTATTATTTTACACAAATACACATTAAACAACCACGACTATGCATCTGTTTCCACCACTCACAGCTTCATAGTCTCTTTCTATTTTCTCTCTGATACACAATTTTCATACATGATATAATGAACGCAAAATTATTTGCTCGCAAGAATGCTGATTTTGCGGAATGCATAGAATGTGCGAAGCACATGATATACGGATAAAAATCCGTCTGCCTTATGCTGTAAAAAAGTCCCGGAGATAGACTCCCCGGGACTCCAATCTTTTACTTATCTGTTAAAACATTCAGACTGTGTAAGATTTACAGTGAGTCATGGAATGTTCTGTTGATAACGTCGAGCTGCTGCTCACGTGTAAGTGAGATAAACTTAACAGCATATCCTGATACACGGATTGTGAAGTTAGCGTACTCTGGCTTATCCGGATTCTCCATTGCATCAAGGAGCTTATCCTTACCGAATACGTTTACATTTAAGTGGTGAGCACCCTGATCGAAGTATCCGTCCATAGCGCTTACAAGCTTCTCAGCTCTTTCTTCCTCGTCATGTCCGAGTGCTGATGGGTTCATTGTCTGAGTATTTGAGATACCATCTAATGACCACTCATAAGGAATCTTAGCTACTGAGTTCAGTGAAGCAAGAAGTCCTGATGTCTCTGCACCGTAACTTGGGTTAGCACCTGGTGCGAATGGTGTCCAAGCACGTCTTCCATCCGGAAGGTTACCTGTGTACTTACCATATACTACGTTTGATGTAATTGTCAGGATAGATGTTGTAGGCTCTGAATTACGATATGTGTGTCTCTTCTTGATGTCTGTAAGGAACTCATGAAGAAGCCATACACCGATGTTATCAGCTCTGTCATCATCATTACCATATTTAGGGAATTCTCCCTCGATCTCAAAGTCTTCTGCAAGACCTGTTTCTGCGTTACGAATAACCTTAACCTTAGCATACTTGATAGCTGACAGTGAGTCAATTACGTGTGAGAATCCGGCAATACCTGTTGCAAATGTACGACGTACATCTGTATCGATAAGTGCCATCTCTGCTGACTCATAGTAATACTTATCATGCATGTACTGAATCAGGTTCAGGATATTTACATAAAGTCCTGCTAACCAATCAAGCATCTTCTTGTACTTAGCAAGAACTTCATCATAGTCAAGATACTCTGCAGTAATTGGAGCATACTCAGGACCAACCTGCATTGGCTTGCCTGTCTTCTTGTCTAAGAACTTCTCATCTTTACCACCGTTGATAGCGTAAAGGAGACACTTAGCAAGGTTTGCACGAGCTCCGAAGAACTGCATCTCTTTACCTGTCTGTGTAGCTGATACACAGCAGCAGATTGAATAGTCATCACCCCAGATAGGCTTCATAACATCATCATTCTCGTACTGGATTGAGCTTGTTCTTACTGAGATCTTAGCAGCATACTTCTTGAATGTATCCTGAAGAGCTGAAGAATAAAGAACTGTAAGGTTTGGTTCTGGAGCCGGTCCCATGTTCTCAAGAGTATGAAGGAATCTGTAGTCGTTCTTTGTAACCATTGAACGTCCGTCAACACCGATACCACCAACTTCAAGTGTAGCCCATACAGGGTCACCTGAGAACAGTTCGTTGTATGACTTAATTCTTGCGAACTTAACCATACGAAGTTTCATTGTGAAATGATCGATAAGCTCCTGAGCCTCAGCCTCTGTAAGCTTTCCGGCCTTAATATCTCTCTCAATATAAATATCAAGGAATGTTGATACACGTCCTACTGACATAGCAGCACCATTCTGAGTCTTGATAGCTGAAAGGTATCCGAAGTATAACCACTGAACAGCTTCCTTAGCGTTTGAAGCAGGCTTAGAAATATCATAACCATATGACTGAGCCATAACCTTCATCTCCTGCAGACGTCTGATCTGCTCTGCAAGCTCTTCTCTCTGACGGATAACATCATCAAACATATTACCATCGCCACAGTTAGCCTTGTCTTCCTCTTTCCAAGCAATCAGCTGATCGATACCGTAAAGAGCAACTCTTCTGTAGTCACCTACGATACGTCCACGTCCATAAGTATCAGGAAGACCTGTTACGATATGTGTATGACGTGCAGCTTTCATCTCTGGTGTATAGGCATCAAATACTGCCTGGTTATGTGTCTTGTGATACTCTGTAAAGATCTTATGGAAGTTCTCGTTTGGCTTGTAACCATACATCTCAAGAGCTTCCTCAGCCATCTTAATACCACCATAAGGCATGAATGCTCTCTTAAGTGGTTCGTCTGTCTGAAGACCAACAACCTGCTCAAGGTCCTTTGTCTCAGGATCAATATATCCAGGGCCGTATGCTGTGATGCTTGATACAACATCAGCATCCTCCTTTAATACACCGCCGTTATCTCTTTCTGCTTTCTGAAGAGCCTGAAGCTTGTCCCAGAGCTTGTTAGTAGCATCTGTTGGTCCGGCAAGGAAGCTCTCGTCTCCGTCGTACATTGTGTAGTTGTTCTGGATGAAGTCTCTGACATTACATTCTTCTTTCCAGAGTCTACCTGTGAATGAATCCCATTCCTGATTCTGTAACATAATAATTTTTTCTCCTTTCAATTTTATATTATGTGAATATATAATACACTCTAATGGTATTATACAGAATCTTTTTTTATAATTCAACAATCCTTATCATTTTTATTGTATTTCTTTTCGTACATTCGCATAATTTTTACAAATTTTTTTAATCTCTGAAAAAAAGCTTGACACAGAGTGAACTCCAAGAACTATCATTTAATTATCAAAGACAAGGAGGATCGTCAAATGAATAAATTATCAGACACATTTGAACTGAAAAATAAAGTATCAATTCCATGCATCAGATATGGAAATGAGATCAGCGTTGGCAAAGGAATTGCCGAAAGTGGAATTGCGATACATGGAACGCCATGACAGATTTGTATAAATCCGGCAAAATCAGTAACACCATATCGAATCGTTGAAAATGCCAACATGTGCTTATCATATTGAATACCGGTTGTTTTCCTGCCGGCACATCCAGTGCCAACCGCAGCTTGGTCGCCGGCTTTATATCTATCGTTCCTGCCATTTTATCCCTTACTTTCTTCTTTATATATCGTTCATTTTGAACAGACGAATCTATACTTTATCTCCCATCCTGATTTTTGTCGATTTTTAAGTATATGTGACAAATATTTAAACATATTGTAAACAGAAAATCCAGTATTTTATATCAGGAATGCGTTAATTACGGCAAATAACTGCATACGTGAAAAAAGCTGCCGGAATCCATCATATATCTCCCTTTTCACCTGCATTATATCAGGCAAAACCGGTTAATAAATGACCAATTCCGACAGCTTTTTGTCTCAGCTATTGTTTCTTATAATATCCCATATAATAGTATACTGCTTATGATTCTCTGCTGTTCTTCTCTGCATCTGCAGATATCTTATCGCTATCCGATTCTTTTTTAATAAATGTCTCATTAATGAAAAAGAATCCTCCGAGACCGATTGCAACAACGCCAAAAACAATAGCAAATATATCCATACCCATTTTATTATTCTCCTTTTCTTCTTACATATTCGGTTTTCAAATGTAAGAAGTCAGGAGTTTCTTTCCGTCCTTTTTATGTATATACTCAAGCCTTCGATACCATTGAGATGCATGCACCAGTGTGCCGATCTTCACCCACCATTTTCTGGTATCACAAACGAACCCTGATAAGGTAAACAGAAACGGTAAAACCAGGATCCACAGATCAACTGTTTTCTCTGATTGAAACGATTTCAAGTTCTGCGTTTCAAACACTGTACGAAGAACGCTTCCTGTCGGAAGTATCCCTATTTCATTAATTGATGTCGTCCGGACTTCACGAAGCACCGATTTATTCTGTTCAAGCCCCCGCTCCATTCTGGAGCTTTCTATATCACCTATGCCCAAAACGGTGGCAGCTAATATCAATATGATACAATATATCACACATATTTGTTTCTTCTGTTGTTGAAGCATAGCTGCCACCTCACTTTCTGTAGATTTCTTTCTGCATATCCTATACTTACTGCATGCCGCATAATCAGCACACTTGAGAACGAATAATTTCGCGTTCATTATCTCATAAATATAACAAAATGAATATTCTTTATTTTACTCTTATCTATTTCTTAATTTCTTCGCGGAGCTGTGTTCCAAGTTTCTGAATATCTTCTTCCAGGTCATCCTCCAGCTCATGCACATCTTTTTCAAGACGATCCTTAAACATCAGAAGGAAACTGATAAGAAGCAATCCGCTGGATACCCAGATAGCATGGAAGCCCAGATGTACCGACAGAATGCCTCCGATTCCGGCTCCGACCGCAAAGAACAGGATCACACCGAAATAATACAGTGACATTTCTAACTGCTCCGGTTTCTTTTCTCTTAAATATACAGATAAGGCTGCTGTTCCACTCCTGAGATTTCCGATACACATCGTACTCGCATAAGAATGTCCGTTGACTTTCCGGAATGTCTGAACCTGCATTGCACAGGAGAAAGATACCAATACCGTTGCCAGCATGTTCCATCCTTCTGTTAAAAATCCAACAAAGAACAAAATAAAGATCTCCATCAACAAAATGGATTGCCTCCAATGAAGCTTCTTTGCGTATTTGAACCGTCCCTGTACCTGTTCTGCAAAGAACACCCCAAATGCAAATGCAAACAACGGATACAGATATCGAAGTCCTGCCTGCCATTCACCCATCATAAAATGCTGACTCATCAGCACTACATTTCCTGTCTGTGCATTTGAAAACACTTCATCTCTTGTAAAATATGTATAGGCATCCTGAAATCCACCGGATAACGCCAGAAACACACTGGTAATAAACGCTTCCGACATCTGCCGTTTCGCCTGTCTGTTCTGCCCAACTTTCATCTCGATCAACTCTCCGTTCTTCTTCAAATACTATCAGACACAATATAGTTAGCAAGAACGATATGCCATGCTACAAAGAAAAACCGGATGTGAAACCCACACCCGGTTCTTCTTTGTCCGAAGTATATCCTGACGTTATAGTGTCTCAGGTGTATCTCACGAACATATATTGTATTCTGATCATTCAGATATTATTTCTGAGGACCTGCTGCAACTAATGCCTTACCAGCTTCGTTGCTCTCGTACTTAGCAAAGTTCTTGATGAATCTGTCAGCAAGATCTAATGCCTTTGTCTCCCATGCAGAAGCATCTGCATATGTGTCACGAGGATCAAGAATTGCCGGATCAACACCCGGAAGCTCTGTAGGTACTTCAAAGTTGAAGTAAGGGATCTTCTTTGTAGGAGCTGAAAGGATAGCACCGCTAAGGATAGCATCGATGATACCTCTTGTATCCTTGATTGAGATACGCTTGCCTGTTCCGTTCCATCCTGTATTTACAAGATAAGCCTTAGCTCCGCTCTTCTCCATCTTCTTAACAAGCTCTTCAGCATACTTTGTAGGATGTAACTCAAGGAATGCCTGTCCGAAACATGCTGAGAATGTAGGTGTCGGCTCTGTGATTCCACGCTCTGTACCGGCAAGCTTAGCTGTGAAGCCTGACAGGAAGTAGTACTGTGTCTGCTCTGGTGTCAGAATAGATACCGGAGGAAGTACTCCGAATGCATCTGCTGAAAGGAAGATAACATTCTTTGCTGCAGGAGCTGATGAGATAGGACGAACGATGTTCTTAATATGATCAATTGGATAAGATACACGAGTATTCTCTGTAACGCTCTTATCTGTGAAGTCGATCTTACCATTTGCATCTACTGTTACGTTCTCAAGAAGAGCATCTCTTCTGATCGCATTATAGATATCCGGCTCTGAATCCTTATCAAGGTCGATAACCTTTGCGTAGCAGCCACCTTCGAAGTTGAATACGCCGTTGTCATCCCAGCCGTGCTCATCATCACCGATCAGGAGACGCTTAGGATCTGTTGAAAGTGTTGTCTTACCTGTTCCTGAAAGACCGAAGAAGATAGCTGTGTTCTCACCGTTCATATCTGTGTTTGCTGAACAGTGCATAGCTGCCATTCCCTTAAGTGGAAGGTAGTAGTTCATCATTGAGAACATACCCTTCTTCATCTCTCCGCCGTACCATGTATTGATGATAACCTGCTCATGGCTTGTGATGTTGAATGCTACACATGTCTCTGAGTTAAGACCAAGTTCTTTATAGTTTTCTACTTTAGCCTTTGATGCGTTGTAAACAACGAAATCCGGCTCGAAGTTCTCAAGTTCTTCAGCAGTTGGCTTGATGAACATATTTGTTACGAAATGTGCCTGCCAAGCTACTTCTACGATAAAACGGATAGCCATACGAGTATCAGCGTTTGCTCCACAGAAAGCATCAACTACAAATAATTTCTTATTTGAAAGTTCCTTCTTGGCAATATCCTTAACGGATGCCCATGTCTCTTCTGTCATTGGATGATTATCGTTCTTGTAACCATCTGTTGTCCACCATACAGTGCCCTTTGAATTCTCATCAACAACAATATACTTATCTTTAGGTGAACGTCCTGTATAAATACCTGTCATTACATTAACAGCGCCAAGCTCTGTTTCCTGTCCTTTTTCATATCCTTCAAGAGTAGATTTAGTCTCTTCCTCGAAAAGTGTTTCATACGAAGGGTTGTAAACGATCTCTGTAGTTCCGGTAATGCCATACTTGCTTAAATCAATATTTTTCATTGTACACAAATCCTCTTTTCTTTCTAAGTATTATTCTATGGAGGTTAGTTTGTACTACCAACTTCCACAGTCAATTTGTATTATAGCCATCCCTAATCAAAAAGTAAAGAAAATCTTTACCGGATATGACTTTTTTACATTTTTTTTATAATCATCACGCCTGTATTTTATAATTTATATTTGTTTTAGAAACACAGACAGATTGCATAGACAAGTGCCGCCATGATCCATGCAACAACACACTGTCCGACCACAACTACCAGTGCCCATTTGCTTCCAAGTTCCCGTTTTACGGAAGAAACGGCTGCTACACATGGAGTATACAGCAGACAGAATATCAACAATGACAGAGCGGATGCCGGTGTCAGGATCTTATGGATAACATCCATGCTTCCGGTCAGCACAGACAATGTTGATACTACACTCTCCTTGGCCATAAATCCAGATATCAGTGCCGTCGATATCCGCCAGTCTCCGAAACCAAGCGGTGCAAATACCGGTGCGATCAATCCTGCGACAACTGCAAGGATACTGTTCTGTGAATCTGCCGTCAGGTTAAAGTGCAGATCAAAGCTCTGTAAGAACCAGATCACGATCGTTGCCACAAAGATAACCGTAAATGCCCGCTGTAAGAAATCCTTTGCCTTTTCCCATAATAACTGCAATACATTTTTCAATGCCGGCATTCTGTAGTTTGGAAGCTCCATAACAAACGGAACTGCCTCACCCTTGAATAATGTCTTTCTGATAATAAGCGCCACAAGGATTCCTATCAGTATTCCCACAACATACAACCCGACCATAACAAGTACTTTATACTTTGGGAAAAACGCTGTTGCAAAGAATGCATAGATCGGAAGCTTTGCAGAACAGCTCATAAACGGGGTCAACAGGATCGTCATCTTACGATCACGCTCCGACGGAAGGGTACGGCTCGCCATAATGCCGGGAACCGTACAGCCGAAGCCAACCAGCATCGGCACAATACTTCTTCCGGATAACCCAATCTTTCTGAGTGGTTTGTCCATGACGAAAGCAACACGAGCCATATATCCACTGTCTTCCAATAACGAAAGAAATAAGAACAGCACCACTATAATCGGAAGAAAACTCAGCACACTTCCAACTCCCTTAAAGATACCATCGATCACAAGTGAATGAATCACCGTGTTCACCGACCATGCAGTCAGAAGCTGATCCATCTGCGCTGTCAGATAATCAATCCCTTTCTCCAGCAGATTCTGAAGTACCGCTCCGATCACATTAAAGGTCAGAAAGAAGACTGCTCCCATGATCAATATAAAGGTCGGTATCGCGGTATACTTTCCCGTAAGAACCGCATCGATCCTCCGGCTTCTGATACGTTCCTTACTCTCTGCCGGTTTGACAACCGTTTGTCTGCAGATCCGCTGTATAAAATCGAACCGCATGTCTGCAATTGCTGCTGCACGATCAATTCCACGTTCTTCTTCCATCTGGCTTACAATGTGTTCTATCATCTCCGTCTCATTCTGTTCAAGATGCAGAGATTTTTCCATCTCTGCATCCCCTTCTGCCACCTTCGCCGCAGCAAAACGAACCGGGATTCCCGCATTCTCTGCATGGTCTTCGATCAGATGCATGATTCCATGCAGGCACCGGTGCACCGAACCACCATGATCTTCCGGATCACAGAAATCCTGTCTGCCCGGTCTCTCCTGATATCTGGCGACATGAACTGCATGTTCGATCAATTCATCTACACCCTGATTCTTGATCGCAGAGATTGGAATAACCGGAATTCCAAGCATACTTTCCAGCTGGTTAATACGGATTGATCCTCCGTTCTCACGAACTTCATCCATCATATTCAGTGCCAGCACCATCGGTATATCAAGCTCCATCAGTTGCATCGTCAGATAGAGATTTCTCTCAATATTGGTTGCATCCACGATATTGATTATGCCCTTTGGTTTTTCATCGAATACAAACTGTCTGGTTACAATTTCTTCGCTACTGTACGGCGAGAGAGAATATACACCCGGAAGGTCGGTTACTCTTGTGTCCGGATATCCTTTGATCATTCCCTCTTTCCGATCAACCGTTACTCCGGGGAAATTACCTACATGCTGATTCGAGCCTGTCAACTGGTTAAATAATGTCGTCTTGCCACAGTTCTGGTTACCAACCAGAGCAAAGGTCAGGATCTCATCCTTCGGCAGCGGATGTTCATCTGCTTTCACATGATACTTTCCGCCTTCGCCAAGTCCCGGATGTTCTACTAAAGCTTTATCCTTTTTGTTATCTTTCCTATGTTCGTCTTCATCTGATTTTTTATCTGATACCTCGATCTGCTCAGCATCCGCCAGTCGGAGCGTCAGTTCATAATCATGAATACGGATTTCAAGAGGATCGCCCATTGGTGCATATTTGATCAGTTCAACCTCAATACCGGGTATCACGCCCATGTCAAGGAAATGCTGTCTCAGTGCTCCATCACCGCCAACTGTACAGATGGTTGCGGACTGTCCCTCTTTCAAATCTTTGATCGTCATTTGTATCGCCTCTTAACTCTTTATAATAAATATTTATCAATTGCTTCTGCACATCCATCATGGTCGCAGTCATTGACAACAACCGCAGCAACTGCTTTTACATGTTCATTTGCATTTCCGACCGCAATCGCTAATCCTGCAGTTTCCAATATATTCAGATCGTTATCTGCATCACCAACCGCAATCGTTTCATCGATTTCAATACCCAGGTGCTCACACAGCCGGAACAGCCCGGTTCCTTTGGTAACTCCTGTCGCCGAACATTCCAAAGCGGTCTTCTCCGCATCCGCAAGAACAAGATCCAGTCCGGCAAGTCTCTTTCTGGTTCTCTCTCTGCCTTCTGCTGTCGCATGATACAGGTTCAGCTTCGGGACCTCAAATGGATGTTCCTTATAATATTCATAGATATCATCGACCTGTGTTGTAACCTTCTCATACATTGGCCGATAGACGCCCATCCCAAAGCGTTCCATCTGGGGTATGTCCTTTTTCTGCACTATGGATTCGATTGCAAGCAGATGCACCATTAGATCTTCTTTTTTACTTTCTGCCAGAATCTTCTCTGCCAGTTCAATAGAGATTGCATTCGAATACAGGATCTTCTCCTCTTTCACATCATACAGAATCGCGCCGCTGGAGCAGACAACATAACGCAGTCCCGGTATCCGCTTAAAATATTCCCGAAGCTCTGCCACACATCTTCCGGTCGAAAGGATCACTTCCTTTCCTGCATCAAATGCGCGGTTCACAGCTTCCAGTGTCTGCTCTGATATCCGCTTTTCGGAATTTAATAAGGTTCCATCCATATCAAAAGCAATCAACTTGTATTTACTCATATCCATGTCTGCCTTTCTGTTTTTATATTCAGATCTGTTTCATTCCGATACTGTTATTCTCTTTCATTTATATTTGTTTTGTGTTTATTTTTTTCTTATTGCTTTAATCTCTTCCGTAATCTTTTTTCGGTTCTTTATCAATCCACGCACCCAACGGAAAACAGTATAAAACGGCAACAGAATCTTATGACGGTATACCATCGGTACATTCTCTTTATAAAATCCCATATCCGGGAAAAGTCTCCGCCACATATACCGCCATTTTGTTCCGGTTGTGATTGTGTCTCCATCTGCCTGAAGTTCTTTCAGCGCCCGTTCCACCATGCCGGCGACCGTTCCGTATGTGCCAGAATACATCAGTTCGGCAAGAAGCTCCCGCTCCTGTTCTGTAAGCCGGTTCTTTTGCCCCATATCCTCCGATGCAAATATCTTATGTGCAAGACTCCGCAGCGTCTGCTCAAATTCCGCTGCTCCAAATACAGCTAACTCCTGCCCGATGTATTCATAATCAAAATGATCGACATATGCTTCATTCAGAATATAGCAATCTGTAAGTGTCCGTATTCCGGTTCCTGAACCTTTATGATGCTTATAAGCATGGGCGATCACATAAATATACAGATCATTTTCTTCAAAATGATAACCAAAGGAATTGCTTTCATCTTTTATCAGTCTGTCCTTCACATCCTGATAATATTGATTCCATTCTGCTCCCGGCTTCTCTGAAAACAATACCCGGTGCATCTCGAAATTATAGACCGGTTCTTTCAGATAAGTATCATGTGCTCCAACGCCATAAGCTTCCGTCTGATATCCGTGTTCTTCCATATACGACCGGATCTTCTGACTGTATACAGGATCAAACAAGATATCATTATCTGACATTTCCCTCATTCCGGGCGTCTTATACAGATCCTTTATGATGCTCCCCTTTAATGGCATATACCAGATACCTTCGGCTTCCATATATCTAAATAACTGCTTTCTTGCAGCATCTAACAGCATATTCTTACGCAACGCCTTATCCCTTTTCTCCCGCCATGCCGCAAGAAGCTGCGGATACTCTGCCGCAAATGTCTGGTCCACCTTTAACGCAGGTTCAATGGCGTCATAAACCAGAGCGCCTAACATATGATATTTGCTCCACTTCCAGACAGCCTGCAGATCCATCTGATGCAACCGTTCCGTTGATACCGGTTTCATATGAAGTCCACACGCCACTAACTCCAGAAAATCCCATTCATTTTTTCCAAGTGTCCTGATGTTATACTGAATCATATTATCTCATTCCTCATTCTTCCCTGTCCGTCATCATTGCTATCGTACGGTCACACACCTGCAAAGCTGCCGGCCGGTGGGTAACGATCAGGACAGTCCGATCTGTCATTGCACGGAGATTGGAAAGCAGCCGTTTCTCTGTCTGTTCATCCAGTGCACTTGTCGCTTCATCAAGGATCAGAACCGGGTGTCCGGAATAAACCGCCCTTGCAACTGCCAGACGCTGGATCTGTCCCTCCGATAATCCATGTCCCTGTTCTCCAAGTGGAGTTTCCATCTGTTCCGGAAGCTGATAAACAAATTCTGCGCAGGCAGCTTTGAGTGCCTGTGTCAGTTTCTCCGTGTCGACATGCTCACCAAATGCCACCGCTTCCTTTATTGTTCCACTCATCAGATGATTTCCCTGCGGTACATAAGCAAACAAAGACCGGAAGCCTGCATGCATCTTATGCCTTTCACCGCCAAATATTACGTTACAATCCCCGGAATCCAGTGCATACAGACTCATTAATATTTTAAGCACTGTACTCTTTCCACACCCGGATGGTCCGGTCAGTGCCAGGAATTCTCCTCTTGCAATATGCATATTAAAATGCTCCAGAACCTTTCTTTCACAGTAGTCTGTATCTGTCTGTGCCTGAACACCCAGCAGATCCGTATCTCTCCGATAGGCAAAGGAGCCATTCACAATCTCAAGAGCCATAAACTGTTCCCGGAAATCGGAAGGGAGTATCTCTGATCCCGTTCTGTCCGGTTCAAAGGTTTCTGCCTGCATCAGCCGTTCTGCACTGGCAAGGCAGGCAAAATATTTTGGGAAATACCCAGACAGATTCGCAAACGGTGTCTGGATCTGTGCGACAAGCTGAAGCACTGCTATAAAGGTTCCATAGGAAACCTGTCCTTTCAATATTCCATACCCACAATATATGGCTCCCAGAATATAAGCTCCATTCATTGCTGCACCGAACCCGATATTACAGATATTGGAAAATCTGTTTTTCTTCATCCGGCTGCCCTGATGTGCATTCATATACCGGTCTGCTTCATCTGCCGTTTCCTGTTCTTTTACGAATGTGTGAAGGATCACCAGACCGGATAACCGTTCCGATAAAAAAATCCGTAATCTGCCATCTGCCTCCTGCACTTTTTTATGCAGACGTTTCAACACCCGCCGGAATATCCAGGTCAGAAAGACAAGCAGAAGACCTCCCGGTATCAATACATAAGCAAGTTCCGGCATAATACCGATCAGCAGAACAACCGCGATCAGGATCCGTGTCAGCATCCCGCATACACCGGGAACGATCTGCGCCAGTCCATCCGCCACGATCACAGTATCTGAAGTCAGGCGGTTCATCCATTCTCCGGAATGGATCTGTGTGACTTCGCGGTAACTTCTTCCCATAAGTTCCGAAAACAATCGTTTCTTCCAGATATTTTCATAAGTTGACCGTGTTTTTTCTTCCAGATAACGGTCAACCGCCCGGAACGTGATCTGCAGGATCACAAGCAGTACAAGTCCTGTTCCCGCTGCCACAAAACCGGAACGTTCTCCTTCCACCGCATGATCGATCAGATTCCGGAGCAGTAATGCGAGCAGGCCGCCGGACATACCAAGAAGGACAGATATTATAAGCAGGAAAACGATATAATACCGCTTTCCTGCTATACCCTGCCACATCCATACAAATGTTTTCCTGTTCTGTTCACCCTGCATCATCCTGCTTTGTTTCTTCATCTGCTCTTACCCATTTTCCTGCGCAGCCGAGCAGCTCTTGCCTTTACAAATAAAATACCTGCCCGGATATAAAAAAGATCACACCATATATGCACATACCATCTGTATCGCTTATCCGTAACCGGAATCTCTTTTCCATCCCGTATCACCCCGGTAAGCACTCCGATAATATCCGGATCTGTAATATCATATTCTCTCCTGTAATTGTGATCCCCACAGATCACATAACCATCATTTCTTACAGAAAGTATCCTGTGCAGGATATAATGATCTCCCCTTTTATAAAGCACCGCATCATACTTTTTAAGCCGTCCTTCCGGTCTGGCCTTTATGATCATAATATCACGATGTTCCCGAAGGAGAGGCATCATACTGCGTCCTACATTGGTATATATAATAGTTCCATATTTGTTTAACTGTTCCTCATAAGTAGAACAGCTATCATATCCCTGTTTCTCCGTTTTCATTTTCTCTCTTTTTGCTGTTCCGGCTTCTTAATATTCGATCGCACCAATGGAATCCAGCTTCTTCAATATTCCCTTCACATCCCTGCGGACAACAGCCTCCGGTGCATCATATGCATCTGTCATTGCATGAACGATATCATCCTCTGTCACAGTTTTTTTCAGACATTCTACGATAAAGCCCGCTGTCTCATTGCTTCTGACCAGACCGGAAAAGCTGTCGGTTCCGGCAGCTACCATGATCTGTTCTCCATCTGTTTCATATGTAATAAATTCATCTTTTAATTTCATTTACCGCTCCATTATTTCTGTATATTTTCGTTTTGTTGTTTTATATGTTTTTAATCTGCATAATCTATATCTGTATTCATTCCATTGTAGGAAGTCTCCACTGCCT
Source organism: Clostridium sp. AM54-37XD (assembly GCF_003478225.1). Lineage (NCBI taxonomy): Bacteria > Bacillati > Bacillota > Clostridia > Eubacteriales > Clostridiaceae > Clostridium > Clostridium sp. AM54-37XD. The sequence goes on along the minus strand of NZ_QUEV01000008.1, from coordinate 7,888 downwards.
GCATGGACATATTGCAGCCCAGCCGGTACAGCTTTGTTTTATCCATGATCTGCTCCGCCAGACGGATTGTCGATGATAATACCGCCGGCTGATCTGAACGATAACTCTGCTGTAATATCATCTTCCATGCATCCCGCTTCCTGATCTGTTCGATATGATTGACCGTATCCCGTTCCAGAATACATACTGCCTTTAATGGAACCATGATGTTGTTCTGCAGATGATCCTTGCCCGCCCATGGGGTTCCGCATGCCAGCACGCCTTTGCCGGTTACTTTCAACAATGGCTTATCGTCATTTACCATCACAGCACGATTTCCAAAATATTTGCGCCACAGCTTGGTATGCGTAGATTTTCCGGTTCCACTCTTCGCCGTGAACAGATACGCTTCTCCATCCACCGCTATCACCGAACCATGAAATAACAAAGTATTGTATGCGATCATCTGATCTGCGATCTTCCGGTATAACGCCAGCGTTTCCAGATATGCATCACTGTAGTATCCAAACCACGATCTTCCCGGTCCTTTCCTTCCACCGACCTGTTCCTGCTTCTCCGACCGATCCCGTTCCGCTACGATATCCCTCTGTGTGATCATCACCGAAAATGCCTCCGGTCCCGTTGTCAGGTAGTCCCGACAATATTCTCTTGTACTTCTGTAATTCGCATAGATCTTTATCGTTACATCTGCAAGCCGGATCCAGAATATAAATTTTTCATTCCCAAATCCCATCTTTTCATTCTTCATGTTCCATATACCACCATCATTTAAAATCCTGCCTTAGTTTACCACACAGTAAGGATGACGTGCAATAAGAAAAAAGACACCCTCGTGGCCAGGGTGCCTTCAATGCTATAGCAATTTAATGTATTGTGTTAAATATTATTTAACTTTGATCTTGATTGTCTTTGTTGTTGCTTTGTAGTTCTTTGTTGCAGCAACCTTAACAGTTACTCTGTAAGTACCTTTCTTGATACCCTTAGCCAGAGTGATCTTGCCTTTCTTTACAACAATCTTCTTTGAGCTTCTCTGATAAGTTACTTTAGCCTTATCCTTTACACCAGAAACCTTGAATGTATAAGATTTAGCTTTCTTCTTAAATGTTGAAGCTTTCTTGGTCTTATAACCGTTTTTAACTGTCAGCTTCTTCTGAGTTGCCTTCTTAATTGTGTATGAAGATGACACTTTTCCGGCATACTTGCCCTTACCAGTGATCTTTACTGAGTAAGTACCAGCATTTTTGCCGCTTGTAACTTTAACAGTATAGTCTGTACCGGCCTTTAATGTTACTTTCTTGCCGCTCTTGGTTTTATACTGAACCTTGATCGTCTTAGGAGTCTGTTTCTTACCTGTATAAGTAAGTGTAGAACATGTAATTGTTGTGTTCTTCTTTGTTAACTCCTGTGAAGTAACTGACTCTGTTGCAGCCATTGCTGTACATGGAATCATAAGAGCGATAACCATGATAATAGCAATCAGCTTCTTTAAATTCTTCATATTGAGTTTTCTCCTTCCTAGCACATTTTCGGATAAAAATCGTTCTGATCATTTTGAAAACTGAAGTTCTCTCACCACTTTAACCAGAACATCTATGATAAAACAGCCGTCTGCCACGTATCGGCCGAATCATCCAACCTGAATCCATCTGCCAGATCCTGTTGAACGGATCCGCTATCTATCTGGATCTGTTCTATTTTCCACTTTTCTGGTCTTTTCCATAGCCGTATCCATAGCCATAGGATTTATATTTTCCATAATAACTCTTGTATGCACGTCCGGACACTTCTACCCGGTTCAGGATCACACCCAGCAGTTTACAGCGAACCTGTTCCAACTGCTGCATGGATTGTTTTATCACGTTCCTGGACGTTTCACCACTACGGACAACAAGTACTGCACCATCACATAAGGAAGCAACCTGTGCAGCATCTGCGACACTGCCAAGTGGCGGCGAATCTATGATCACATATCTATACTGCTCTGCCAGTTTATTAAGCAGTTCTGCAAAACGATCATCCTCCAATAATGCAGATGGATTCTCTAACAGATTGCAACATGGCACGATATAACCATTTGGGATATTTGTTTCATATACAACATCCTCATATTCTGCCTGCCCGGACAGATAATAGCCCAGATCCTTGATCTCGCCTTCTGTCTGGATATTATGTCTGCTCTTGATCACTGATTTTCTCAAATCCACATCAAGAAATACAGTCGGAAATCCGGCTTCTGCCATCATCTTCCACAGATTCATGGAAATGGTACTTTTGCCTTCATTTGGCAGACTACTTGTGATCAACAACTTCTTTGTATTTTTCCCACAAAACTTGATATTTATACGAAGCCTGTTCATTGCTTCTTCGACAGCATACGGCATTTCTTTAAAATCAATATTTATCTTTTTCATTTGCTTCGTCTCCCTTTCAATCCAGATTTTGTTTCTCCATATTCAGCGCCGTCCTCATTCTGTTCCAGTGACTCACTGTCTGGAATTGAAGTAAGCGGAACAATTCCAAAGTATTTTTCCATATCGGATGCTGTATGGATCGTATCATCCAGGAGATATCGTATGATCAGGATCAGACAGTAAATAAATGCGCCCGCCAATGCTCCGATCAGTGTATATTTCAGATAACTTGGTCCTGCCTTCTGATCCGGTATTCTTGCAACCTGAGCAATATTCGGTGCATTGGTACTCATTGTATCCGGAAGATATTCTACCGCAATCTCAGCCAGTGTGTTTGCTATGTCTTTTGCCTGCTCCGGATCTGTACTTGTAACTGTTATCTTCAGTACTCTTGTATCCGCCGGATTCTCAAGTGCGATCATCTGTGCAAGCTCTGCCGAATCCATTGACAGATTCAATTTGGAGATTACCTGATCCAATACAGGATAACTGAGCATTAATTCCTCATAATCCTTTGTCAGCGACATACCAATATTCAGATCGGACAGATTTACAACGGAATCCTCCGATGCAGATACGACATACAGTTTTGCGGTCGACTGGTATGTCGGTTTGATCATAAAATATGCATATGCATTTAACAGGACTGCACCAAGCAAAAATGCAAGTATGATAAAATGTAACTTATCCATCAGTGCATATCCCAGATCGACCAGATCTATCTCTTTATCGTCATCATCAACGGTCACCATCGTCACCTTATTGATCTTTTCTTCTTTTCCATTGTCCGACATCGGTACTTTTTTATTTTCTGCGCTCATGTTCTCCTCCATCCAAAGTATCTCTATTCTGTATATTCTTTATAAAACAGCTCTGCGATCGCTGCATTCAGACTTTCCTCATCTGCCTCAAAGGTAGCGAAATCAAGTTCATCCAGCCCTTCTGTTCCGGAAATAGATACCTCGCCCTCATCCTTCTCTTTCACAACAAGAAGTGCCAGCTTGCTGAATTTATTTGCCGATATATTCGTCACCATATAATCTCCCAGTGCATTGTACAGATCCAACGGATAGGTACTGTCTGTCTGACATTTCTCTTTTATATTTTTCTTAAGCCCTTCCATATATACGGACTGACGTTTCATTCTGTTTTCATTTGTTTCATCAGCGACATCCCAACGGTCATGTACATAATGTACCGCCTGCTCATCACTGAGCCGAACCGTATCTCCAATCTTAAGGGATGGATCCACTTTGGAAAAATCATCCTCAATCGTAACTGTTACTCCTCCTGCCATATGATTGATGATAGAAATTGCTCCCATATTTACAGCAGCATATCCGTCAATCTTCTGACCACCAAGCAGCTCTGATACAGCATCCACGGTATTCTCGCAACTGGCTTCCAGTCCATCTCCGCTTGCATGTGCAAGTGCAATCTGTACAACAGAATCGCCCAGATAAGAATTGTCGAGATCCAGGGATTTTACATTTGTCAGTGTATTTCTGTTGATTGCCAGAGTCTTAAATGTCCCTTCACTGATATCTCTGACCATCAGCATAAGCACATCACTCTGCCCGGATTCTCCATAGTCCTCTGCTTTTTTTACTTTATCCAGTGAATCGATACCCATGAACAGATAGGTCTCTATATTCTTCTTCGGAAGATATTTCTTGCCATTTATACGGACAACTCCCTGCTCTGCCTCATATGCCTCCTGCTCCCGGAGCTTCTGCCGGTCAATTGCCCGGAACACAATAACTGCCGCTAAACAAAATATGATAACTGCTGCAATAGTAATTGTCAGTTTTTTATATAATTTCAGTTTTTCCTGTCTGGAATGTATCCTGTGTGCCATCTTTCTTTCTCTGATCAGAACAGATTCCCTATCAGATCAGATCCTCCTGTCGGCCATGTTTTCTCACATATGATAAGTGCTGTCAATATAATAAACAGTATAACACTGATTATGATCGCTACTTTTTTTGACATCTGTCTATCCTCCAACCTTTTATCTCAAACCAAGAAGCTGACATCCATATGCATCTATCTCTGCAAGAATGCCTGCGCCTGCTTTCTTTTCCAGTCTCTGTCGTCCCTCTATCAGATTCGGAGGGCGGTGATGAACGCCATGACAGTCACTTCCCAGAATATGTGCCTGCCTCTTTTGAAACATGCGGATCAACACCCCGCCCTGTTTCCAGTCTGACAAACTTTCTGCATTGATCTGTATGGTAACCGGAAGCTCCATCAGCTTTTTTATGTACGGCTTATTCCCTGAAATCTTCATGAACCGTTCCAGATGTGCGATAATGATCCGGAGCTGTCTCTCATGGATCAGTTTTTTTACCTGTAAAAGATCTGCATCCGTCCACGTCCGGAACGGCATCTCAAGCAGCAGAAGCTCTGTTCCCCGGATCGTCAGCCGGTCAACCTTATCTGCATCTCCGATTCCATCAAAAAAAGCAACTTCCGCTCCCAGCAGAAGCTGTGGGGTATCCGATATATTTTCAGTCCTTACTGCCTCTATCAGACTTTGATATGCATGTTCCCGTTTTTCAAGAAAATGTTCGATCCGATCCTCGTCCGCATAAAAGTGCGGTGTCGCGATCATTCTGTCTACACCGGCATTCCGACTGAGCCGAAGCATCTCTATGGATGTTTCTATATTTCTGCTTCCATCGTCAATTCCCGGAAGAACATGGGAATGGAAATCGATTACTTCCATATTTTACTGTAACCTTTCTTTTTAAGCCATTGAAATTATATTCCAGAAGCGAACAGATATTGCAGCCACTCTTTTGCACTGCGAATTTAGAAATTGCTTTCATTTCTATTTTATTTTACCCTGTCTCCCCTGTATACCCGCACCAAGTGCGTTCAATAATTTCACATGAAATTATGCCACATCCGCCTTTTAATGTAAAGGTATCAGGATTATTTTCTACATTTTTACATCAACACAGCACGCATGTGGCCTTTTTATTGTCTTATTTTTATATCTTATTTTTCTCTTTTTAATTCTTTTAATGCTCTGGATAACCTGATTGGATTGCCATACCGAAGTGTTGAATTACGGAAGATCTTACCTCCCAGAACACCCATACCGATCACCGATATATATAAAATTATTGCTGATATAACAACTTCCCATGTTGCTACATCTCCCATCGCAACTCTTGCAAACATTGCACTGTAAGAACTGATCGGTAGATATGAACAGATCCTGATGACCAGTCCGTCTACATTTGTCAGGTTCATCAGTACGACAAAATACACGATCATTACGATCATCTGTGCCGTACCGGCTGATTTGTTCAGATCCTCAATCTTCGATACCAGTGCCCCAAGTGCTCCATACATGAATGCATAGAACAGGAATCCACCAAGTCCGAATACCGCAAATGCGATCAGAACATCTGATGGGATATTTAATACAGAACCCATAAAGCCGCCCCAGTAGTCTTTATTAAAGTTGTATGAGATCAACAGGGCTGCCATGATCAATCCGACCTGAAAGAACGTAGCAACTGTTCCGGCAAATACCTTTCCAAATAAAATATCTCTGGAGTTCGTTGTTGTTACCAGAATCTCGATCGAGCGGTTGCTCTTTTCATTTGCCACACCGGTTGCGATCGACATTCCATACATAACGATCAGCATGAAGATCACGATAACCAGAATATAACAATACCAGTAATTGCTTGTGCTGTCCTTACCGAGGATAACTTCTTTTGCCTGAATATCTGCATAATCAAGACTCATAAGTTCATCAAAATCCAGATTATGTGCTTCACTATACTGTTTCTTGGCCAGCATGGACAGATAACTGTCAAAGGTACTGGTGTAATCATCAAACATGCCTTTATTATAAACATAATAGGTATATTCTGACGTACTATAAACTACATAACCAAGTTCCGCATCTTCACTTTTAACCAGCGACTCTACTTCTGCTGCATCCTTACATTTCTGCAGCTTAACATCCGGATATACCTGCGCCAGCAAACCTTCATCCATAATACCGGATGCATCATAATATGCATACACGGATTCATTCTCCTGATCCGATTCATCCTCTGCATCTGTCTCTTTATCAGACGAAGGACTTCCACTTGTAAACGATTCCTTAATTCTCGGTGCGAACATGATGCCTACGCAAAGAAGTGCCAGTAAGATCGTTGAAATCAGATAGGATTTACTGCCAAAATAATTACCGAGTTCAAACCTTAATATTGTACCAATCTTTTTCATATATCTTAACCTCTCTTTCCAAACAGACCCTTTTTCTGCTTTGGTTCAAATTCAGAAAAAGAAGTTCCGATATTATTTTTTTCTTTTATATCTTCCGGTGTCTCCTCATCTCCGACTGCCGATACAAATATATCATTCAGGGAAGGCTCATAAACTCCATAGCTCTTAAGCCTGATTCCCAACTCTTTAAAACGGGAAAGCACCTGCCATTCATCCTGTTCCGGCAGAATCTGTGTCACAACATGATGCTTGTTATGGCTGATCACCTGCACCTGATCTGCAAACTTATCACGAAGAATCTGTTCCAGTTCTTCCGACTCCATTCCAACAGCCGCAACTGCTTTATGTCCTTTTCCGTATTCTTCCTTGATCTTGTCAAGGTTGCCTGCCAGCGCCACTTCACCATGATTGATCACTACGATATCTTCACAGAATTCTTCCACATAGCTCATCTGGTGGCTAGAGAAGATAACGATCTTTCCGTCTGCGATCCGTTCATTTATAACATCCTTTAAGATCTGGGAATTCACAGGATCTAAACCGGAAAACGGCTCATCTAAGATCACGATGTCAGGATCTGCTACTAATGTTGCTGCAAGCTGTACCTTCTGCTGATTACCTTTCGATAACGTATCCAGTTTCCGGTTCTCGTACTGGATCACATCCAGACGAGTCAGCCACTTCCGCATATTCTCTTCCGCCTGCTTCTTATTCATCCCACGAAGCTTTGCCAGATATACTAACTGCTCACTGATCAGACGTTTCGGATATAAGCCACGTTCCTCCGGCAGGTATCCGACCTGCCCCGGCTGATAGACAAAGGGGGCTCCATCTAATAAGACCTGGCCTTCATCTGCATGGAAAACATCCATGATGATCCGGATCGTTGTGGTCTTTCCTGCGCCATTTCTTCCCAACAGTCCGAGTGCGCTTCCACCCTCTACCGAGAAATTGATCCCATGCAGGATCTCTGTGCCATCAAAGCTCTTTTTGATGCCCTGTAATTCTAATTTCATATCTCTCTCCTTTTTATGAACCGACATTCATATCCCTGTTATGAATGTACGATCAGTTTCAGGTTGCAATTTCCATCTACTATATCATAATTCAACTCTGAAACAATCTTTAATAAGCTTAATTATCGTTTGTAACGGTTCATATTTTTCTCTATTCCAGTTCTATTCGAAAGTAAGGAAATCCTCAAATTCTATCTCGGATGGCAG